>JAQUOO010000001.1 GCA_028717055.1 Candidatus Omnitrophota bacterium
CGCAGTTTCAAGGCGGAGCAGGGATTCAATCAGCCCAGTTAGTGAATTCCAAAGGCGTAAAGTCTGTTCTAACCGGGAATGTCGGACCCAACGCATTTCAAACATTAAGTGCAGCAGGTATCCAGATTTATACCGGCGTTTCCGGTACGGTTAAAGAAGCTGTTGAATCATATAAGAACGGGAAATTAAAAATTACCGAAAGCCCAAGCGTCGGTTCAAAGTTCGGAATGGGAAAGTAGCCGCTTTGGAAGAAGATCTTTTAGCGAATCATAAGCGCTATTTAGAGCGCAAAGCCTTATATAGCAGTCTTGGTTATGATGTCGATAAGGAGCGGGCCTTCATTTTAGATAAGGCTCAGCCTCTTTACGGCGATATCCTTGAAGCCGGGACGGGCAAGGGTCATTTTGCGCTTGAGTTGGCAAAGGCAGGGTATAGTTTTATTACCTTCGATATCTCGGAAACCGAGCAGGCTTTTGCGAAACTGAATCTTCGTTACTTTGGTTTTGAAAAGCAAGTTGATTTCCGTATCGAAAACGGAGAGACATTAAGCTTCAAAGATAAAAGTTTCGACGTAGTCTTTTCTGTCAATACCCTCCATCATTTAACCAATCCTTATAAGGTCATCGATGAGCTTTTGCGCGTGCTTTCTTTTAAGGGAAAGTTTGTCTTAAGCGACTTTACTCAAAAAGGTTTGGCACTCATGGATAAAATCCACGCCAGCGAAGGCAACAAGCACGAGGTCGGCAAGACCACATTATTCGATGTAGAGAAATATTTAACGGGAAAAGGGTTTAGAGTTACTAAAGCAAGCAGTAAATTTCAGGATGTTTTAATCGCCTATCACCAATTAATATGATCATTTCAATTGCCAGCGGAAAAGGTGGGACAGGAAAGACTACGGTTGCGGTTAACTTGGCGCTGTCGCTTAAGAACATTCAGCTTCTTGATTGCGACGTCGAAGAGCCCAATGCGCACCTTTTTATTCAACCGCGCATCAAAGAAGAATTAAAAGCTTATATTCCCGTGCCGGAAGTTAACGAAGCAAAATGTAACTATTGCGGAAAGTGTCGCGAAGTCTGCGCCTATCATGCGATTGCTGTATTACCGGGAAACGAATGCAAAAAGGGTAATGTTTTGATTTTCCCGCATCTTTGCCATGGCTGCGGCGCCTGCAGTTTACTGTGTCCTCAATCGGCAATCAAGGAAGTCAATAAAGAGATCGGTGTTATAGAAATCGGCGAGAAAGATAATATACAGTTTGTCCATGGATGTCTTAATATCGGTGAGGCAATGTCTCCACCCTTGATCAGGCAGGTTAAAAAATATATTAATCCTACAAGGACAGTGATTATCGATGCTCCTCCAGGAACATCTTGTCCCGTAATTACTGCGGTTAAAGG
This sequence comes from Candidatus Omnitrophota bacterium, assembly GCA_028717055.1. GTDB lineage: Bacteria > Omnitrophota > Gorgyraeia > Gygaellales > Profunditerraquicolaceae > UBA6233. The sequence goes on from JAQUOO010000001.1 coordinate 1,401, forward strand.
AAGCGATTTCTGTGTTCTGGTGACAGAGCCTACACCTTTTGGCCTGAATGACCTGATTCTGGCGGTTGAGGTATTACGAAAGTTGCAGATACCGTTTGGCGTATTCATTAATCGCAGCGATATCGGAGACGGTAAGGTTGATAACTATTGTGAGGAAGAGAATATTCCTATTTTGATGAAAATTCCATTTAGCAGAGAAATAGCGGTTAGTTACTCCGAAGGTGTACCTATTGTAAAAAAAGACAGCTTATATCAGGATAAATTTATTAACATGTATATTAATATCTGTACAATAATAAATGAAGCAAATAGTCGTCATTAGCGGAAAAGGTGGAACAGGAAAAACCGTGCTCAGCGGTTCTCTTGCTGCGTTAGCCAATAATAAGATCATGGTTGATTGCGACGTAGATGCCGCAGATCTGCATCTTTTATTGCATCCTAAAGTTAAAGAGCGCCATGAATTTAAAAGCGGCCAGACCGCACTTATCGACAGGAAGCTTTGTAAGAGATGCGGCAAATGCATTCCCGTATGCAGATTTGGGGCCATAAAGGATGATTTTACAATTGAACGCTTTTCATGCGAAGGCTGTGGCCTTTGCAGTCTTATCTGTCCCCATAAGGCTATTCGCATGGAAGAAGATGTGGCCGGGGAGTGGTTTGTTTCCGATACCCAATACGGACCTTTCGTTCATGCTAAACTCGGTATAGCTGAGGAAAATTCCGGGAAGCTGGTAGCAAAAATAAGGCAGATTGCTAAAGAGATCGCAGAGAAAAAGGCGCTTGATTATGTAATCATTGACGGGCCTCCCGGGATAGGATGTCCTGTAATAGCCTCATTGTCAGGTGTTGACTGCGCTTTAATCGTAACTGAACCTACGCTTTCCGGCCTACATGATGCCCAAAGGGTTAGGGAGGTAGCAAAGCATTTTAATATTTCGGTTAATCTTGTCGTAAATAAATATGATTTGAATCTAGGCATTGCAGAAAAGATTGAGGCGTTTTGCAGGGAGCAAGGTATTCCGGTTTTGGGTAGGATTGCTTTTGACAAGAAGATTGTCGAAGCGCTCGTAAAAGGGAAGACAGTAGTTGAGCATATTTCCTCCCCGGTAGCGGAAGAAATAAAGAATATCTGGGAGCAGCTAAAGAGTTGATCCATGTTAAATACGAAGCAGCGCGACATCCATATATTGCGGTATTTCTCTTCCTTTATAAGCGTTTCGGAAGGTAAGATTATAAATATAACCGACCCTAAGCTTACATTTTGCCCTCTTGCCAGCCATCTCTATAAGGGGTTTACAACAGCAGACAAGATGGATAAGGAAGCGCTTAAACGCGAAATCAAGAAAGCCATAGGATCTAAAATCAAAGATTTCGGTTTTTTTACTTCTAGGAGGATATTTTCAGCTAAAGATGTAGCCATCCCATACGGCGCTTCCGAAATGTTGATGTTTGCTTTAAACAAGAAAACTATAGATGTCGCCGTGATTGTTTGCGATGGAGCCGGAACAATAATAACCGATAGAGGAGATATCGCGCAAGGGGTAGGGGCGCGGATGAATAGCCTTCTTATGACTTCTCCGATAAAAGAAATTCAAGACCATCTTAAGCGCGCCGGATGTTATTTAATCTTTGAAAATGCCTTTATTGATCAGGTTAAAGGAGTAGAGAAAGCCATTCAATCTGAACATAAAAGAATAGCGGTTACGGTTTGCGGACATGATTCCAATAAACTTAAAACGATCAGAGAGTTAGAATTTCCAAGGACCTCTATTACGATTCTTTCTGTTTGTACCACGGGTATAAGTGAAGCGAATGTGCGGGAAATCAAAGATTATGCGGATATCGTCTGGAGCTGCGCATCGCTGGATATCAGGGAAACTGTTGGCTCGGCAGCTTTATTACAGATTTCAAAACAGATACCAATATTTGCTTTAACTCAAAAGGGCGTGGATCTTGTGGTCGCCTATGCTCAAGATGGTGAGCCTTTGCGGGAATTAAACAAGAGAAAACAATATCTAATATCTCTTGAACCAGGATTCTGTAAAATAAAGTTAGGCAATACGAATAATTATTTGCGCGAGGAAAAGCTCCCGGTTTTACCGGAGGTGAATTTTGCTTTGGCAGGCGCATAAGATTAGAGGATGGGTTTTAATGGGGTGCGATCATGATAAAGAAAAGTACTGTTGCTGAATATCCGCAAGAGGTAATCGATTTAATTAATAATAAGCAATATTTCGGACGGATGAATGACCCTGTAAGTTCTTCCTATTTAAAGGGGCCGTGCGGGGATGCGATGGAGTTCTACTTGGTAATTGAAAAAAATAGAATTACTGAGATTAAATATTATACCGATGGATGCCAAGCAACGCGTGCATGTGCGGCAATGGTGGCGAAACTGGCTAGTGGCAAAAGCATAAAAGATGCGCTTTCGATTTCCTCGGGGGAGATTATCGCAAAACTAAAAGGCCTTCCGGAAGATCATTTGCACTGTTCGATTCTTTCGGTGAGCACGCTTTACCGTGCAATAGCGGATTATTTATTAAAGAAATGATTATAACTAAACAAAAAACCATAGAAGAAATATCTGACTATGTCAAAAACGATTCAGCTATATTTCTAATAGGTTGCGCTATCTGCGCAACTACCTGTAAAACTGGGGGAGAAACTGAGGTAAAACGGTTATCTGAGATTTTAATCAGCAAAGGAAAAGATGTAACTGGATGGGGTGTTTTGAACCCGGCCTGCTATTTACTGGAGTCAAAAAAACTTCTTAGGCGCAAAGAGAAAGAAATAGCTGCGGCAGATTCGATTATTAGCCTTGCCTGTGGCGGAGGAACACAGGCGATAGCAGAAATAATCAAAAAGCCGGTATACCCGGCTAATGACACTTTGTTTCAGGGAGAAATAGTCCGGCTTTCTCCGCAAGAGGATCGTTTTGAGAAGCAATGTCTTATGTGCGGAGAATGCATAGTCGGTATTACCGGCGGAATATGCCCGGTAACGCGTTGTCCAAAAGGGCTGCGTAGCGGGCCTTGTGGTGGCGTTAATAAAGGGAAATGCGAGGTTGACTCTGACCGGGATTGCGCTTGGGTACTTATTTATAATAAATTAAAAGAGCTCGGGCAGATTGAGAATCTGGGTATATTAGGCGGTTTAAGGGATTATCGCAACGAGAGGAACTACGTCTTAATTAATAAACGTTAATGCAATGAAGAAGAAAATGGATGTAAAGGAAAATGAGATTAAGAGTTAAGCATATGCCGGTTAGTCCTGGATGCGACAGGAACCAAAGTCTGCAGGGAGAATTTATGAGCATAGTGAATAAAATAGAGGGATTCGTTAAGTGAAAATAAAAATAATTGCTACAGGTTCCAGTAAGTTAGAACGTTTTATCCATAGGTGGGGTGTTTCATTTTTGATAGGCGACAATCTATTGTTTGATACTTTTGGCGACCCAGGCGTTCTTCTGAATAATATGCGGAAATTTAACGTTGATGCAGTCAGAATTAAGCATATAGTTTTATCTCATGATGACTGGGACCATATTTCAGGTTTATGGTATCTGCTCCCGAATCATAAAGATATTACAGTTTATATCTGCCCTGGATTTCAGCAGGAGATAAAAAGGAGAATTGCCTCATTCGGAGTGCGCGTGGTTGAAGTTGAGCCGTTTACCGAAATTAAAGAAGATGTGTTTTCCAGCGGTCAAATCGAAACTTCATGCGCTGGAAGGACTATTTTTGAACAAGCCCTGGTCATAAAATTCTTGAATAACTTGAGTATTATTACTGGATGTGCTCATCCCGGGATTGTTAATATTATGGATATGGTCAAAGATCACTTTCAAAAAGAACATATTTATTCCGTTCTGGGAGGATTGCATTTAAAAGACAATCCGCGTGAAGTAAACTTAGAGATAATTGAAAAGCTGCACGGGTTTGGTATCCGTAAGATTGTTCCTATGCATTGTACCGGTAAATACGCAACAAAGATTATACGAGACCGGTTTGGATACGGTTTTGTGCGGATTAAAGAAGGAGATGCGATAGAGCTATGAATAAGATAGTGAACATTGATGAAGGGGTGTGCGTTGGTTGCGGAGTATGTGTAGAACTTTGTCCCAGGAAGATTTTGTATATCGATGGAAAAAGCGGAAAATGTAAAGTAACAGATGAATCGAAATGCGACCGCCTGCGCGGATGCGAAAAGGCTTGTCCGGTCAGTGCCATTAAGATTATTTAGCTGGGTAGGCATAAAAGGAGGAAACACATGAAAGGATTTAAAGCTAATATCGAAAAAGATACCTTAGCAAACAAAAAGTTCCGTAAAGTGTTATACACCGGGAAATACAGCCAGTTGGTGTTGATGAGCCTTTGTCCTAGGGAAGAAATCGGTATGGAAACTCACCCGGAAAATGATCAATTTTTTCGCTTCGAGGAAGGAGAGGGTAAAGTAATTATTGACGGCAGTGAATATGAAGTCAGCGATGGCGTAGCAGTGGTTGTGCCAGCCGGAGCTAAGCACAATATTATAAATACATCGGATTCAAAAGAATTAAAACTCTATACCATCTATTCTCCTGCACATCACAAAGATGGTATAGTTAGAGAAACAAAGCAAGAAGCTGAAGCTAATGAAGCAGAATTTGACGGTAAAACTACAGAATAGGGGAGTCTAATTTTTTCAGGCAACCCGCTTTTATTACGAGAAAGACCCCTCAAGTTAAATAAGAGACTTAATTTTCAAAAAGCTTGGGAGTTATAAAGTTAAATTGGGGAAGGATTAATTAAGTAGGATTAGGTCCGGTTAAGTCTGGTTAAGTTTATAGCAACAAATACGAACAGGATTAAGACTTGGGTTCGACCCCCGTCAGGTAGCCCATTTTTCTTTCGGCCATTTTTGGGCGAAATAAACATAAGGTCCTGAAGGAAAAGTCAAAGAGTTAGAAAGTTAGAAATTACAACTTGACATACTTTCTAACTTATGTTAAACTTCTCTCGGAGGTGAAAAAGATGACTATTACAAAGCTAAAAGCCAAGAATCAGATTACCCTGCCTAGCGCAATCGTAAAGAGGCTGCGCCTTAAGCCGGAAGAGTTGTTTACAGTGGATATTGAGGCGAATTATATCAAGCTTATGCCTGTTGAGGTGGCGCCCCGCCGCTATGCCGCCGAAGAACTGAAAGCGATTGATCGGATTGTGCAGAAAGAAAAAGGTAAGGCCAAGGTATTTAAAGCTGGTAAAGAATTCTCCGAATACGTCAAAAAACTGACTAAATGAAGCAAATTATTCCGCTTTCTTCGTTTGAGCGAGCCGCAAAGAAATTATCCTCATTTGATCAAAGTCAGCTTGCCGATAGTTTAGAAGATTTCAATAATTTTGTAATTACCGGCCAAGCGCCTGTTGGTTTTGGTTTCAAGAAGATAAACCATGATAAATATGAGTTTCGAGTCGGCTTAAGGCTTCGTATTGTAGTGAAGCTGGAAGGCAATATATATTACCTGGTTTTAGCAGGTAGCCACGATGAGGTAAAGCGCTATCTGCGTAAATATCGGTAAGGTAAATTTTGCAGATGGTCGGTTAATGAGGGTGATCCATGAATTATCGGAGAGATGGTTTATAACACATGGAAGGGCTATGCAGAACATCCTTTTTGAAAAAGAAAAAATCGGTGAACTGGAGCTGAAAAACCGTTTCTTAATGTCCGCAGGGACAGGTACCTGGAATGCCGATCAGGATAACATTCCGCATGACGGCGACGGCTATATCCATTTTGAGATCGCCAGTGGCGGGGTGGCGATGGTTATAAGCGGCGGCTTAAATGTCAGCCCTTCCGGGGTTAGTACTTCCCATTCCGGGATGTTCGCCGATGACAGAAGCGCCCCTTTTATGAGCATCTTCGCCAAAAGAATTAAGGATGGCGGAGCCCTTGCCTGTCTTCAGATATCTCATGGAGGGATGTGGGCCTGGAAATATGCTAAAAAAAGAAATATCGCTCCTTTTGCTCCTTCATTCATTGTTGACGCCGAATTAGGCGATTACAGTGTTTCCAGGAGAATAGATTTGCCTGCTACCGAGGGGCAAATATGCGAATTGATAGAAGCCTACGGTAACGCGGCGTTGCGGGCTAAAAAATGCGGTTTTGACGCGGTGGAAGTGCATGCCGCGCATGAGGCGTTGTTATCTCAAATGCTGTCGCCTGTTTCTAACATACGCAAGGATAAATGGGGCGGTAGTGTAGAAAACCGCGCCAGATTCCATATTGAAGTCCTACGTAATATTCGTAGCAAAGTCGGCAAGAGCTTCCCAGTGATAATGAAGCTGGGGGTTAAAGATATGCTGGAGGGTGGGCTTTCGTTTGAGGATGGAGTCGCTGCAGCTAAGATAATCGTTGAAAAGGGCGGCGTTGATGCTATCGAGGTAAGCCAGGGCTTAAGCCCGGGCTTATTGGATTTTGCGTATTCTTCGATGCGGACCGGAATTACGCGTTTAGAAAACGAGGGGTATTACCGCCATTGGGCAAAGCTGGTTAAAGGCGCCATAAGCCATACAGGTGCAAAAGTCATCATGCAGGGAGGCCTTAGGTCTTTTGAATTGATGCAGGAAGTTATCGAAAAGAAAGAAGCGGATTTTGTTTCCATGTGCCGGCCGTATATATGCGAGAGCGCGATTATAAAAAGATGGATGGGCTCCGACAGGAAAAAATCTGCCTGTATATCCTGCAATAAATGTATTATAAGGGCATATACCGAAGGCAAGAAACTCGAATGTGTGCTAAAGTCAGGCAATGGGGGATAAATTGTAAGATTTCCTTTTTTAGGATAAAACTACTATGAAAAACAAAGAAGGCCGTGTTTTTTCTTTCGGGCTTTTTATAGCGGATATGATATATAGCCAGGAGCCGCAAGATGCCTTGCCGGATGAGTTCCTGGGTATAAAAAGGGCCCGGGGCGATAACGCGATAGTCGCTGTTCCCGCGGAGTGGATCGCGCAGGCCCTTGACGCATTAAAGAAGAAGGGCGTTCCTATCGGGACCAATTTTGGCGGTCCGGCTAACGCCATGGTTTCTGTATTGGCTGCGCTTACGCCAAAAGCAAAAATTACTTTGATCGCTTTCTGCGGCAATGACGAGGCAGGCCGGGCCAATATCGTTTATTTGGAAAGGTTGGGCGTAGATACGCATGTCCTAAGAGAGTCAATGCGGACAGGCGAGGTTTCCGCCTGCAATTTAATCCGTAATTTGGGCTCTGCGAAAGATTTTACCATCTACTTGACGCCCGCAGAAGAATTCTGTTATTCCAAATGGATACCGGGAGACCTGAAAGAGCAGGACATAGTGCATTTAGGAGGGCTAGACCTCATCTTTTGTCCTAACGGCCTGCCCGAGAAGGAAAAGCGGGCAAAATATAAGAAAAATATCGATGAGATGGTCAAGATATCCCGCATGGCCCGCCAGAATGGCGCGATCGTAGTGGCAGATTTTTTCATGCAAGACCCGGGTTTTTGGGAAATGGTCCCGGACAGTTTTTTTAAAGATGTCAATGCGGCAAAACCGGGCATTGCGCAGGCATTGCCTATTTATAACAGCCGCCATAAGAACGATCCGATAAAACTGGATGTTTCAGACCCGCAACGGCTGATGAAAAAATGCAGGCAGGAGCTTTTCAATATCCAGGACTTTTTATTAAAGCTTGGGTTTGGGGCGGTATTCATGACGTTGGATGTGGGCGGTTCAATCATTTCCGCCCAGGAAGGCAGCATCTTCGGCAAGGTTCCTTCAAGGCACGTCCCGGTTATTCCGGCCGGAAAATTTGTGGACGGTACCGGTTGTGGAGACGCTTTTGCAGCCGGAATTATTTACGGCATACGTGAAGGCCAGGATATGTTTGATACTGCCTGTTTTGCCTCTGCCGTAGGCAGCCTTATTGCCGAGCGCGTAGGAGTTACTATCGAGGAGCAATATACAGGGCAGGGAAAATGGCTGCCGGTGGTTCAGAAAAGGTTACTCCAGCGCGACGAGGTATAAAATTCCTGAAACCGCAGTTCCTCTTGTTTTTCCGCGTAATTAGTCTATAATACATACCTATAGAAACAGAGAGGCTCCTCTTCATTACATACGAGAGGGGCTAAAATTTTATTTCGCCCGCCTGAAACTCCCTATTGTTTTTGTCTCTAATACCGGGTAGAGACGAGCTTTTTTATTGAGGATTTTATCGCATGCCTAAATTCTCAAAATACATAAAACGCGCGAAAGAATTGGGCGCAAAAGAGGCCAGGGCCATTCCGGTTAAAACCATAGTTGTCGCGGAATGGGTAAGGATGAAATGCCAGTTTGGCTGCGATGGGTTCGGCCAATCTTTAACCTGTCCGCCATATTCACCGGTTCCCGAATTAACCCGCCGTATGCTAACGTATTATAAGTATGCGTTGCTTGTTCATGGCGATGAATACTCGGATATCCATTCCCTTATCCCTGGATTAGAACGGGAAATATTTCTGGACGGATACTTTAAGGCTTTTGGAATGGGCGCAGGACCTTGTAATCTTTGCGCAAAATGCGCCAAATTCTGCCGCCATCCGGATAAAACAAGGCCGTCTATGGAGGCCTGTGGTATAGATGTCTATACAACCGTAAGGTCTAATGGATTTCCGATTAAAGTGTTAAATACGCCGGGTTGCAAAGGCAACTACTACGGGATTGTATTGATTGAATAATAATTGAAGGCGCAAGCTAAAAAGGGATAGGTATGAAGAATTCTTTATGCAAGAAGAACTATAAAATTACTACCAGAAATTGGTTTAACCGTTGGTCAAATAAATATGACCAGACCTTGGGAAGAATCGGCTTTCACAGGGAATTGCTGGATTTAGTGGTGAGGAGTAGTAAGGTTAAGGATTGCGATAAGGTTTTGGATATCGGCTGCGGTACGGGATTGCTTAGCTTGAGGTTATTGCAGAAAGCCGGTTGCTCCATTACCGGCATTGATATTTCCGAGGAGATGCTCGCAATATTTAAAGGCAAAATAAAAGAGTCAGGTTTAGAGCAAAAAATCGAATCCAGGTTAATGGATATCGATTCACTTAATTTCAAGAACAACACATTTGATGCGGCGGTGTCTTCCGTTGTTCTGCATCATTTGAAGGATAAGCCCAAGGCATTAAAGAAAATATATAAACTTCTTAAGCCGGGAGGGCTTTTTGTCATCGGCGAAGTTGATATGGATTCTACCGGCAGCCATGCTGACACGAAGAGGCTTCAACGTATGTTACGCGTTTTAGAACAAGAATGGATCCCGGCATTAAGAGATGCGGGCGTTGAAGCTTTTGCGCAGATGTATAGCAATGGGATAAAGCATATTTTGAATCAAGGCGAGTATTGCTTAAGCCTCAAACAATGGGCTGCGATTTGCAGGAAAGCGGGCTTTAGCCGGGTTACTATTAAGAGGGTTCCGCATTATAAATGTTTTGGCGTAGTGGTAGCTAAGAAGCCCGGATAGAATAGAGGCTTCTTCTTTTGAAATACGGCGCTAATATCAATGCCAGACGCGTTGATGACGGCTCAACGCCTTTGTATATCGCAGCATTCAAGAGCGGTAAAAAGGGTCATGTCGAAGCAGCGAGGGTTCTTCTTGAGAATAACGCGGATGTTAATATGAAGGCAAACAACGGATCAACCGCGCTTTCGGTCGCCATATTTCGCAATAATACCGGGATGATAGATCTATTGCGTCGATATGGAGCAAAACAGGGAATGGTGAATAAACGGGGAACGAAAAACCGTCCGGATTTTGAAGCCTATGATCGCAATAGCGGTTGCAGGTCTTTTTACGTGTTTGACTGAAATAAAAATATAGCAGCGTCTATTTTTAGGCCTATCTATCGCTCTATCTGCGCAGTATCACCGTTTTTTAAAGAAGAAATTCTACTATTGTAAGTGTTAGGGTTCGAAAAAACGTACACCGCCAAAGAGTTTTTTGTTGAAACAATTTAGTTTCTATAGTAAAATATCCAAACAGTGAGTGCTGAAAATAAGATCTGGATAGAAATTAAAGGACAGCTTTCTAGAAGCAGAAGAGTTGTCCTATTTTTTTCTCTTCTAAACGCAATATTGTTAGTTTCGATAGCTTATGGCGCTCCAGTCGAATACGCCTCCGGGCAGAAAAATTCATGGTTTTCTTCCTGGTTCAGACAGGATACCCTTACGGGGAATTGGGGAGGCCTGCGCAGCGATCTTGCGGGCAAGGGGATGGCTTTTTCTGCAAATTTCACTACGGACATTCTTGGCAATCCTGTTGGAGGCCTGGATCAGGCTGCCAGATATGCCGGCTTTTTGCAGGTTACGGCTGCGTTAGACCTTGAGAAGATAGCTTCCCTTAAAGGGTGGGCCTTGACCGCAACCAACTACCTGGCTTCGGGAAGGAACCTTTCCAGTATAATCGGCAATTTCTATGGAGTTCAGGAGATTTATGCTTCCGGCGACTACTATTTTGGGATTTTAGACCTTTCGGTAACGCTGCCGGGAGATAAAGTTATTTTAGAGGCGGGCCGGCTTTTTGCCGGCGATGTTTTTGCCACTTCTCCTTTGTGGCAATACTATGTAGGCGCCATCAATAGCAATATAATTTCTCTTTCCGGTAATATCTTTTTTCCTCATTTCCAGGTAGCAGCTTGGGGCGCGCGAGCCACCTATGAACCTGATAAGCAATGGCAGTTTGTCGGAGGCATCTATAATGCTGATCCAGCAGTCGGGAATTCGGATAAGCATGGTCTCGATTTCAATTTTGATACTGATCATGGTTACTTGGCGATTGGCCAGTTAAGTTATAAACATCATCAGGAGCGCCAGGAAACAGGCCTTCCGGGAAGCGCTACTTTTGGAGGATACTATGAAAGTAGCAAATTTACCGGTATTGCCGACTCAAGCCGGACTTGGCGGGGCAACTACGGATTCTATTTCATAATGGATCAAATGATTTACCGCGGCGATTGGCCGGAGTTCGACGGGCCTTCGCATTTAAGTTCGGGAGCCAGATATTCTGAAAAAGTTAAGCATCCTTATTATCAGCAGAATGCTCAATTTGCAGACCGGCCTGTGGGATTAACTGCCTGGTGGGCAGCATACCTTGCTCCGCAAAAAGATATAAACACCCAGACCTATCAGCTTGCCGCAGGATTGGTTTATCAAGGGTTGCCGCCTAACCGAAACCGCGATGTCACTGCTTTTTGCGTTATCTACGGTAATTTCAGCGATAAGCTTTCCGGCCAGGATGCCGAAACAGTGTTGGAACTCAATCATAGGTTTCAAATCAGCCCTTGGTGTTACATCACTCCGGATATCCAGTATATTTTTAATCCTAACGGCCAGCATAATATAGATAATGCCCTGGTTTTGGGCGCGGAAGCTAGTTTTAATTTTTAGCGAGGAGGCTGGGAATGAAAATAGGTTTAAGAAGGAAAATCAGGATAACTTTAATTTATCTGGCGGGTTTCCTGAGTTTGTTCTTTTTGGTTTCCTGCGGGCATTTAAATATCTCCAAGGCTTCTTCTCTTCGTCCGGTTTGCTCTCTTACCGCGCCTGGCCTTACCAATAATCCGACATGGGATATCATCGCTACTAACAGGCAGCCATTACTTTCATTTTTTAACGCTAAGGGCGGGATAGGCCAGAGGACTTATATTATTCAGCTGGATACGGCGGAAACTTTTAACAGTAATAATTTCATTCAATACACAAAAGTCCCGGAGGCAAGCAAATATATTAGCGCTAAACTGGTTGATAAAAATAACTTATTGCTTGATAACACAAGATATTACTGGCGCGTCCGGGCAGTGGATTCAGCCGGCAACTTGGGTCCTTGGGGAAGATCGCGTTTTTATGTAAATACCAAATCCGATGATGAATTTATGGAATTAGTCAGGATACCCGTGAAGGGCGTTGAAGTCTCCAGCGGAGACAATCTTAAAAATATCAGCGATATTGATGACCCGGGCCAGGTTAGTTTCTGGCAGTCAACTCCTCCGGGTGAGCCCGCGCAGTGGGTAAAGTTTGATTTAGGGCAAGAGACGCAGGTCTCCAGGATTTGGATGCTCTCTAACACTGACGGGACCGGAGACGGATGGCTTAAGGATTTTGTCTGGCAAGCTAGCGATGACGCGGATAAATGGGTTGATATTGAAGGCGCAACCATTAGAAATAATGATACCTATAGGAATATCATTGATATAACTCCGGTTAAAACGCGGTATCTCAGGTTATTCATTAAAGACTGGCATGGTTATGCTCCGCAGATTAACGCAATTATTCTGTATTCACCGGGCAAGCCGCCTGTTCCCGATGCGCCGGAAGGAGATTATGTTTTGATCGTGGGTAACCAGATGAACGGTTTTACTTTTACCGAATTGGCCCGGGAAGTCGAAAGCTTGGGGTTAGGCTTAAAAACTCTGACTGTGCCTTGCCATGAGGTTTCTCTGGCGATGCTTGAGCGATTAAAGAATAAGCCGGTGGCGATCATCTTAAGCGGAAATAACGCGGACTATCCTAATATGCCGATGTTTGAGTTTAACGGCGAATATGAGATTATCCGGCGCAGCGATATACCGATATTGGGTATCTGCTGCGGACATCAACAGTTAGCGATGGCCTACGGTTTTACCTATGCCAACAGTATGGGCTGGCCGGATATCTCCAGCATGGAAAAACCTCAAGCTCGGCAAAAAATAAAGATTATCAAAAATGATCCGATCTTTAGAGATATACCTGACCCGTTTGAAGGAGCCGAGATTCATGGATGGTCGATAGGCTATCTGCCGGAAGGATTTGAGGTTATTGCCCAGTCTGAGTATATCCAGGCCGTAAGGAATACCTCCCGGTTTATTTATGGCGAACAGTTCCACGCCGAGATCAGGGTTGCTTATAATCAGGCTAAGCCATATCTGTTTAATTTCCTAAAGATGGCCAAAGAGAGAAGTACGGTTAATAAACCTTAAGGAGGAATTATGTTACATATCCGTAAAAAGCCGCATGAAACTAAAGAGGTTAAGGAGCTATTGGATCCGTTATATGGCGTAGTAGCGTTGGGCAAAGATATACCTAAATACAAAATACCGGAAAAAGAGATGCCGGCTGCCATGGCCTATCGCATTGTCCGCGACGAGTTGATTCTTGACGGCAATTCCCGTCAGAATCTCGCCACTTTCTGCACGACATATGTTGAGCCTGAAGCCCAACAGTTGATGACCGATTGTGTAGATAAGAATATGATTGATAAAGATGAGTATCCTCAGACTGCAGAGATCGAATGCCGCTGTGTCCATATTTTAGCCGATCTTTGGAATTCTCCAGAGGCTTCCTCTACTATAGGATGCTCTACCACCGGTTCAAGCGAGGCGGCGATGTTAGGAGGGTTAGCTTTGAAATGGCAATGGCGCAAGAAACGCCGGGCCGCTGGGAAAAGCGCGGAAAAGCCGAATTTAATTACCGGCCCTGTGCAGATCTGTTGGCATAAGTTTTGCCGCTATTGGGATATAGAAATCAGGGAAATACCCATGGAAGGTGATAGGTATTTAATGAATGCCGAAGAAGTATTAAAGCGTTGTGATGAAAATACCATTGGTGTTGTTCCTACGTTAGGGGTTACTTTTACCGGCCAGTATGAGCCGGTCAGGGAAATAAGCCAGGCTTTGGACGGGCTGCAGAAAAAAACCGGCTTGGATATCCCTATCCATGTGGACGCGGCAAGCGGCGGTTTCCTGGCGCCGTTTCTTTCTCCGGATTTGGTTTGGGATTTTCGCTTGGGCCGCGTAAAATCCATTAACGCCTCCGGGCACAAATTCGGCCTAGCGCCCTTAGGCGTGGGTTGGGTGGTCTGGAGAGACAAAGAAGACCTGCCGGAGGAGCTTATTTTTAACGTCAACTATCTCGGCGGCAATATGCCGACTTTCGCGCTTAACTTTTCCCGTCCGGGAGGGGAGATTATCGCGCAGTATTATAATTTTCTGCGCTTGGGCAAAGAAGGTTATTATAAGATACAAAAGGCCTGCCAGGATGTGGCGGTTTATCTTGCCGGCCAGATCGCCAAGATGGGGCCTTTTGAGATTATATATGACGGCAAGGACGGGATTCCCGCTCTTTGTTGGAAATTAAAAGATGGTAAAAAATACGACTTTACCCTTTTTGATGTTGCCGACCGCCTGCGTTCGCGCGGCTGGCTGGTCCCGGCCTATTCGATGCCGGCAAACAGGCAGGACCTCATAATCCAGCGTATCCTGGTGCGCCGCGGATTCAGCCGCGATCTAGCGTCGTTATTGCTGGATGACCTGGAGCGCGCCCTGGAACATTTTAATCAACACCCGGTTGCCAAACCATTGACCGAAAAAGAGGCCGGAGGATTTAAACACAGTTAAGCCGGAGGGAATATGACAAAATCGAAAATGACCGTTTTTACCATGGCGATGATGACATCCGCGGCGATAATGAGTTTGCGCGGCCTGCCGATGATCGCCAAAGAGGAATTCACCTTATTCTTCTATATCGGATTTGCCACCTTTCTGTTTTTAATTCCTGCGGCGCTAGTGGCTGCGGAGCTGGGCGGGATGTTCGGCGAAGAAGAAGGGGGTGTGTATACTTGGGTCAAAGAAGCCTTTGGTAAGCGCTTGGGTTTCGTGGCGATTTGGCTGCAGTGGGTGCAAAATGTGGTCTGGTATCCTACTGTGCTGGCCTTTGCCGCGGCTACCTTTTCATATGTTATCGGCGTTGACAAATTAGCCAACAGCGGTATTTACACCGGGTTATTTTGCATTATCTTTTACTGGCTGGCAACTTGGATTTCAATGCGCGGCGGAAACTTGATTGAGTGTATTACCAGCTATGGATTTGTAGCGGGTTCTATTTTGCCGGCGCTGGTCTTATTGTTGCTGGCGGTGGTTTGGATGATGCAGGGTAATGCAATAGGATTTCAACACCTGCCGGCGGCGCAGGGAGCGGTGGATGTGGTAGTTAATAATCAGGTGCATCCGCGCCTGTTCCCGCATATGAGCGGATTAAGCAATATCGCTTTTCTTTCCGGCGTGCTTCTGCTTTTTGCCGGAGTGGAGGTGCATGCGGTAAGCGCCAACAGGATGGCGCGGCCGCAATCGCAATATCCTTTAGCCTTGCTTCTTACTTCTATAATTGTCTTTGTTCTCTTTACCTTAGGCGCTTTTGCCATCGCCGCGATTATGCCGTATAATGATATCAATGTTGAGTCCGGGCTACTGCAGGCGTTTCAAACAGTATTTAACCGCGTAAATATGCCTTGGGGCGTTTCATTAGTGGGTATCCTGGTAATGTTCGGGGCGCTGGCCAGCGTAACTTCCTGGATTGTCGGCCCCAGCCGCGGTTTATTGAAGACCGCGCAGGACGGCCTGCTTCCCGCTTTTTGGGCCAAGACTAACGCGCAAGGGGTGCAAGTAAATATACTTTTGGTGCAGGCGGTTATCGTTACCGTGCTTTCCGGTATCTACTTTATTACCAAGAATGTCAGCGTGGCATTTTTTCTGATTAGCGCGATGACGATTACTCTCTATCTGATTATGTACGGCTTGATGTATGCCGCCGGAATTTGTTTGCGCTATAAACGCCCTGACCTGACGCGTAAATTCCGCGTTCCCGGAGGCGCGGCGGGGATGTGGACAGCCGGATTGGTGGGGATTGGCGGGGTGGCCTTTTCATTTATTGTAGCTTTTTTCCCGCCTTCGCAGCTGCCGGTAGGCGACCCGGCGCAGTATGTGCTTTTGGTGGCAGGAGGGACAGTAATCTTTAGCGCGATACCGTTCTTTATCAAAGGTTCCTTGAGCGCGAAAAATATCCCCGCTTCCTAAAAAATAAAAGGTATTGGTTTACGAAGCGCAAGAGGGCGGGTTTATGGAAAAAATTAAAACGGGCAAAGCAGACAGCATTAAGCGCATGAAGCTCTACCGGTATCCTGAACGCGTTTACAATGAAATCAGCGCGGCAGGATATGGAAAAGACGCCTTGCTTAAAGAAAAAGATATCAGGCTCTTTGACCAGTATCATTATCTGGGCACTGATGTGGTTGAGGATGCTATTAATTTCCTGGAGGCCGGCCTTCAAAGCAGGCTGATCGAGATTGGTTCAGGTTTAGGTGGCCCGGCAAGGTATCTGGCGGAGAAAGCAGGCTGCCGTGTGACTGCCGTCGAGCTCCAGCCGGATTTAAACCAGATCGCCTCTTCTTTGACAAAACGTTGCGGCTTATCCGGACTCGTGGAGCACTTTTGCGGGGATATCCTGGAATTCCCGGAAGATGGCGGTAATTTCGATGCCGCGGTAAGCTGGCTGGCGATTTTACATATCCCGGACCGGCAAGCTCTTTTAAAGAAATGTTTTAATATTTTAAAACCAGCGGGCAAGGTTTTCTTTGAGGATTACTGCAAACTTGGAGAATTCAGCCCGGAAGAGGAAAAGATATTACGCGAGGATGTCCAGTGCCCGTATCTGCCCACGACAGAGGAATACAAACGCCAGCTTATCGAGAACGGCTTTACGGATGTCAAGCTAGAGGATAAAACAGCCTGCTGGAGTGATTTTGTCAGGGGGCGCGTGGAGAAATTCATTGAAAACCGCCTTTGTTACGCCAAACTGCACGGTAACGAGGTCGCCGACGGAATGGAAGATTTCTATAAAAAGATATCACAGCTTTTTCATAAAGGTAACCTCGGAGGAGTAAGGATAACCGCAGTTAAACCTGATGCTTACCTAAAGCGGCGTAGATAAGTAGCCAGAGGATCTTCAATTGACGAAGTGTGTCTTGGGGTATACAATAATCCTTTATTGACCACAAAAACCATCTTCAGTCCACTAATGTATCGGTATGATAATTTATGGCAACAAAATTAATCACAATAAATTAAGCAGAGTGGTATTGTTTACAAATAAACTATTCGTTAATAGCTAAGGCCTTCGTCAAAAAAAGACGAAGGTTTTATTGTTTATAAGGGATTTATGAGTGAAGCCGAAGCAAGGCAGGTTATTGATGGGTTATTAAGAGAAGCAGGTTGGATTATTCAAGATGTCCGTAAGATTAATCTTTCTGCGGGCAAGGGAGTCGCTATCCGCGAATTTCCCACCAAATCCGGCCCGGCCGATTACCTGCTTTTTGTCGACCGCAAAGCCATCGGCACCGTGGAAGCCAAAGCCGAAGGCACCACGCTTTTAGGCGTGGCCGAGCAAACCGCCCGCTACAACGCTTCCATCCCGGAGAACCTGCCGCACGTTGACGATGTTCTTCCTTTTGCCTATGAATCCACCGGCATTGAAACCTTTTTCCGCAGCCAGCGCGATCCCGATCCCCGTTCCCGCCGCGTCTTTGCCTTCCATACCCCGGAAACCTTGGCCGCCTGGATCGACGAGCCGGAAACTCTGCGCCAACGCCTGCGCGAACTGCCGCCTTTAGAATCCTATAATCTGCGCCAGTGCCAGATTGAAGCCATTAACCATCTGGAAGTTTCCCTGCATGACAACCGCCCCCGCGCGCTCCTGCAAATGGCCACCGGCAGCGGCAAAACTTACACCGCCATCAGTGAGATCTATCGGCTGATTAAATTCGCCCAAGCCAAACGCGTGCTTTTCCTGGTTGACCGCTGTTCTCTCGGCCGCCAGGTCAAAAAAGAATTCCAGAACTACATCCCTTTTGACGACAACCGCGCTTTTACCGATCTCTATATCGTCCAGCACATGACCACCAACGTCTTTGACCAGGACGCCAAAGTCTGCATCACCACCATCCAGCGCCTTTTCTCCATGCTCAAAGGCGATCAGGATCTGGACGCCAGCCTCGAAGAACGCTCGCTCTATGAATCCACTTCTCCCGACATCGACCCCCAGGCCGTCAAATTCCGGGGCAAAATCCCCATTGAAACCTTTGATTTCATCATCGTTGACGAATGCCACCGCTCCATCTATAACCTCTGGCGCCAGGTTCTGGAATACTTTGATTCCTTTATCATCGGCCTTACCGCCACTCCTTCAAACCAGACCATCGGCTTCTTTAATAAGAACCTGGTTATGGAATACGACCACAACCGGGCAGTGGCGGATAAAGTCAACGTCGGCTTTGACGTTTACCGCATCCGCACCCAGACCACGGAAGAGGGCGGTAAAATTCCCTCCGGATTTTACGTGGACAAACGCGACAAACAAACCCGCCAGGTGCGCTGGGAAAAACTGGATCAAGACCTGGATTACACCCCGGACCAGCTTGACCGCAGCATCGTGGTCAAAGACCAGATCCGCACGGTCATCCGCGAGTTTAAGGAAAAACTTTTTACGGAAATTTTCCCCGGCCGCAGCGAAGTCCCCAAAACCCTGATTTTTGCCAAAGACGACAGCCACGCCGAGGACATTACCGGGATTGTGCGCGAAGAATTCGGCAAAGGCAATGATTTCTGCAAGAAAATCACCTACCGCACCCAGGAAAATACCGATGACCTGATCGCCGCCTTCCGCAACAGCTACAATCCCCGGATTGCCGTAACCGTGGACATGATTTCCACCGGCACGGATATCAAGCCCCTGGAATGTATCTTATTCATGCGGGACGTCAAATCCGCGGTCTATTTCGAGCAGATGAAAGGCCGCGGCACCCGGGTGATTGATTCCGACGACTTGCTGACCGTAACTCCCGACGCCAAAGCCAAGACGCATTTTGTTATTGTCGACGCCGTCGGCGTCTGCGAAAGCGAGAAGAGCCAGACCACCACCCTTGACCGTCAGAAAAGCGTGCCTACGCCCAAGCTTCTGAACAATGTCGCCATCGGCATCCGGGATAACGATACCCTGTCCAGCTTGGCGGCGCGTTTATCCCGTTTAAACCTGGAATTAGAAGAAAGAGACATCCAGCGGATCAAAGAAGTATCCGGCGGCAAGACTTTAACCAATATCGTCAACGATTTGATGTCCGTGCTCGACCCGGATATTGCCCTGGATCGGGAAAAAGCCTGCGCTCCGTTTGATCAACCGGATTTTCGTGATTTGCTTACCGCTTTACAAACCAAGTCCGAGCAAACCATTGACACCACCACCGTGGATACAGTTATCCAATCCGGATTTGACCAGCAAGCCCGGGAAAAAGCCTCATCCCTGGTTAAGAAATTCGAGCAGTTTATCGCCGAAAACAAAGATAAAATCACCGCTTTGCAGATTATCTACAATCTGCCTTACAAAAAACGCCACATCACCTATGAAGAGATCCGCGACTTAGCCGAGAAGATCGAAATGCCGCCTTACGGTTTTACCACCGATGCCCTCTGGCAGGCCTATCAGCAATTAGAAAAATCCAAAGTCCGCCCGGCTTCGATTCAGAAACAATTAACCGACATTATCTCGTTGGTTCGTTTTGCCACCCACAAAGAAGAAGTCCTGGAGCCGTTCAAAGAACACGTCGAGCACCATTTCCAGGAATGGCTGAAAAACCAGCAAACTCTGGGTAAAACCTTTACCGCAAGGCAAATCCAATGGCTGACCATGATCTGCGACCACATCGCCGGTTCCGGCAGCCTGGCCAAACAAGATTTTCTTCTGCCGCCCTTTAGCGGCAGCGGCGGGATTATTAAAGCGCAGGAAGTATTTGGGGATGAGTTGGATGAGGTAATTGAGGAGTTGAATACGGAGTTGGTGGGGTAAAAGTTAGAAAACATCTATGGGTATAAGATGTTTAAGGAAAGTAGTTTCTTAACATAAAAATGATAGAAAATTTACTTGATCATTTTAGAAAAATTTGGGGCAAACGGCAGCTAGTTTTATACATTATTTTTTGTTTGATTGTTTTGGTAGCTCTTTGGGTAATTCTGTTAGATGTTTCAATGCCAAGCGGTTTTATTGATTATTTGCTATTGGTTGCCGCGTTCATAATTTTATTACCGGTTTTCTTCTTATTTTCTAATGAGCTAAAAAAGGAAAATATTTGGCATGCTCATTCTTGGTGTTATTATGTTATTCGGTTATTAGTTTTCACCCCAATATTATATTTTATCTATAAACTTTGTAAACTGGGTTGGCATTCTATATCTGCGTATTCTATTTTTATATTTGCTGCTCCTGTTTGGTTAATTACGTTTATATTTTATAAAAATATCAGAATAGAATTTGGTGATAAATGGATTTTTGCTCCAGATTCAGTTGGTAAAAATGGCGATAAATTCAATTTTAAAAGCTCATCAGAACGTATTGCTAACAGAATCATTAACGATGATTCATCTCTAAAGGTATATCTACTTGATGGTAGCCAAGGTTACGGTAAATCATCTTATGCCAGAATGATAGTGGAATCTTTAGGAAATCCTAAGGATGTTCTTTATACCTATGTTTCTTTAACGGAAACCAATGAAGAAAACGATTTGAGTAAGCTATTTGAAGAACGCTGGGAAATAACGTTAGCAGAGAGGTATCCTAGGATTTGTTCTGGTTGTTTTGATGGTATTGCAGAAATTATTCGTATTCCAGAAACGCGGTTTTCGTTAAAGGATTTGTTTATAATCTTTAAATATATAGATTTCCCAATTAATAAAACTAAAGTGATAGAAAACAAATCCGAATCTAGTGCTGTTAAATATTGCTCAGAAAAGAATGCAAGATTATTTAGATGCGTTTCTAAAATACATGAGAAAGTGTGGGCAATTGTTTTTGATGAAGTTGATCGCGCATTGCCACGAGAAATTTACCGATTAGTAGAAATTGTTGAGCGATTTAAATACCTAGAGGCAGGGGAATTTCCAGTTAAACTGCGGTTTTTTATTTGTGTATCTCGTGAGAGGCTTGATGGAATATTTGAGGATGTTAAAGAGACTAATGATAAGCCATTAGGCGGATTCATTAAGGACTTCTTCGATTTAAAAAATCAAGATACTATTATTTCTCTTCCTCTTGTTTCCTTCAAGAAACGTTGGCAATTCGTAAGAGGACTACTCAAGAATATCTATAAAAATGGACATGAGCTATCTGTATATAAAAATACTATGATTTTTTCGGGTATTTCTAATACCGTTGCGAATTTACTGACTTCTGAACAATCTTTACAGGTTGCAATTAAATTATTATGCGAGGAATCTCCCAGGGTAGCAAAGAAATGTATTAATTCAGCATCTTTTTGGAATGGTGTGTTTTTTAAAAAAGGTGCGGTTGGATATATCTATATACGTTTCAGCGATCTTGTTTTAATGGAATATATACGAACTCGATATAAATTTCTGTGGAATTTTATGGAAAAGACTATTGAGCAAATACTCCCTGAGGAAAATGAAGATAAGAAATTATTTGATATGAATGACTATAAAACTAGGCTTAGAATAGAAGAGACTACGGCTGCAGCTTTTGGTACTTCAAAGCAAACATTATCTCCCCAACAGAAATTAGCAGGTTGGATTAGAGAATATTATCCTGGAATAGAAGAGAAACTTTTAGATAGAGCAATACAAATTTTTACCGCAGCAGCTTTTTGTTATATCCAGTATTTTGATACTTCTCCACGCGCCGTAGTAGGAAACTCTCTTGGAAACGGATGGAATCTATATAGATATCTTAGTTTAAGTGGGGACTATTATGAATTTGATAAATTAGAAATGTGGTATTTAGAACATAAAAACAAAGAGATCGGAGGCGGAGGTGTTTTTGCAAAGGTTAAAAGTTCAAAGGATTTAATACGTTATGCTTTAAATATTTGCCAAATTAAAGATGTTCCCCCAAGAGTTTTATTAGATACGGCTAAAGAGTTATGGAGTAGGCTAAGATCAAAAAGAATTAAATTTTCCAAATATAATTATCATGATAATAGTTTTAGGGTAACCTCTATTGCTAGAATTCCCCCGTTGCTTTATTTAATACTCCGAGATGAGAAAAAACCGATTGCTGAAAGTAATGAAGCTGAAGAAGCTATTAAATTATTCATCGATATTCTTCGTTCACAAGATGTCGAAATTGAGCTTAAATTGTCTTTACTAGAATACATTAAGTCCTACGAGGTAATTGGCAGGCCTTATGGTCCGGAGATGCACATTTTATTTTATAAGAACCTATTAAATACAGAATATGGGAATGAAGTTAAAACTGCCTATAGCTATGTTTTTGATGATTTTAAAAAAAGATATTTAGACAATAAAAATAATAATATTTATGAATTAGAAGGAAATGCTTTATATGTTTTATATAATATTTGGTCAGGAGAAAAGAATGGGCAGGAAATAAATAGAATTCACGAAATAGCTGAAAGGTTTCTTGATAAGGACAAAGAAACCATATTGAAACTTTGGAGTTGCCTAAAAGACCCTCAAGAGCTTAGCGTTGATATCAAAGATGTTATAAAACCAAATTCATTTAATATATTTCTTTTTGTTGATCTTGATAAATTAATTGAAGCGACAGATGTCGCAATTAAAAAAGGCAACCCTGCGTTTTCTGAAAAAGTTGAAAAATACAGAAGCCTTTCTTTAACAGGGAGGTTAAAGGTAGAAACGCTTATTATACCAAAAGAAGATACACTTAGAAGTTTCATAAACAGTCTTTTAAAAAAAAGAAATCAATCGGATGATGGCTATGAGCAAAGAAATTAATATAGTTATTTTATGGAATATTTTTTGTAATGCCTTACCACAGGTTATATCTTTTTTAGCGGGGTTTTTCACCGCCATATTTGCCCAGCCAATCAGGGAAATGTTATTTAAACCTTGTTTGGAATTAAGTTTTAACAACACTAATGATTTTATATCTTTGACTCCAGAAAGTGGGCGCATGGAAGGTAAGCCAGCGCAATTTAAAGCTTATTATATAAGAGTAAAAGTAACTAATAATAAAAATATAACAGCCCAAAATTGTAAGGCTTATTTAGTTAATATAGAGAAACTAAATACTGAGAGCATTTTTAAATCAACCATTTATTGTGATAGTATACCTTTAGCATGGTCTTGTCAGAATATCGGAGAACAGTATGAAGGAATTAATATTAATAAAGGTGTAAATCAATTTGTAGATATTGTTACCACCAGGCATCTTGTTACTGAGGGGGATATATTTTATCCCAAAATGCAACAGCCAGATAATTCTGATATTCTATATCCACAGATTAAATTATTGCCATTTAGGTATGAAAGTATATTTAAAGAGAAAGGAACTTTTCGTTTTACTATTCAAGTAACTTCCGCGAATGCCGATCCGCGTAATATTAGAATTGTATTGGTTTGGAATGGTAAGTGGGATAAGTTTGATGTATTACAAGGTTAGGCAACGCAATCCATGACGATAAAAGCTATTTAAAAAGAAATTAGTATTGAATCCGTTATATGTTGAAAGTCGTTTGGCATTATTGAAAAGGGATAGAGATGCACAAGAAGTGTACTCTTTGCGGTAGTGAGATAATAAAAGAGAATGATTCTGAAGAGCATGTCATTCCACAGGCAATAGGTGGACGTTTAACGGTAAAAGGTTTTATCTGTAAAGGATGTAATGGTAAGAGTGGACAAGAGTGGGATGCAGTTTTAGCTAAGCAGTTAAATCCCTTGTCATTGTTTTTCGGTATAAAGCGTGAACGTGGGCAAGCCCCTTCTCAAAAGTTCCCAACATCTACTGGTGGAGAATTTGAACATCATACTGATGGCAGTCTTTCTTTAGTGAAACCGGAATTCCATGTTAGGAAAGTTGATGGTAAAACGGAGATAAAGATTGTTGCGCGTTCAGATAAAGAATTAAACCGATTATTAAAAGGGCTGAAAAAGAAATATCCTCAAGTTAATATTGGAGATTTAAAAGCTAAAGCAACTCATGAAACAATCCATCCTGATGGGTTCTTCCACTATAAGCTGAATGCTGGCGGTGAGAAGGCTGGTAGATCTCTTGTTAAAACAGCAATTGCTTTTGCGTATAGCATGGGTATTCCAATATCTCATTATGCAGATGCTTTAAGATATTTGAAAGAAAATAAATGCAACCCGCCGTTCGGTTATTATTCACAAGATGTATTAATTAAACGTCCTATTGGTATTCCATTGCATTGCGTTGCGATTATCGGTGATCCGGAAGTGAAGCTTCTTTTATGTTATATAGAATATTTTTGCTTTGAGAGAGTAGTTATTTGTTTATCTGAACAATATGAAGGAGAAAAAATATCTAAACTTCACGCTTTAGATCCCGTATCTGGGGAGAGCATAGATATTGGTATTGATTTCCCTATTAAAGATTTAAAGGTTAAAGACTTATATGAGTATAAACTTTTTTCTCCACAAATGGTAGAGGAAGCTTTAGGTAATGTTATCGGCCCGCGCTTGAAAATAAAGCAAGATCAGGAGAGGAATGAAGTGATCGATAGGGCTATAAATACAGCTATTAAAAATAGCGGTTGTAAACCAGGAGAACCTTTTACGGCGGAGCATATTAAGAAGATGGCCGATAATATTGCAGCGCAGATGCTGCCGTATATTATTCATATAAGAACGCGAAAATAAGATGACCGATTGCGTTAAACTTAATGAAATAGGGACGATTTATTCTGGGGGAACACCTAGAACGAGTGTCACTAAATATTGGGATGGTAATATTGTTTGGGTGACTCCGAAAGATCTTAGTGAGGTAACATCTGTCTCTATAATAGATTCAACTCGGAAACTCACTAAATTGGGATTAAAAGAATCTTCTGCACAATTAATCCCCGCAGGTTCCGTGGTTCTTTCAAGTCGTGCCCCTATAGGATACGTTGCAATTGTTGATGTTGATTTTGCTACTAATCAGGGATGTAAATCAATAAAACCAGTAGCGTCCATCTACAATAGATATGTTTATTACTATTTAAAATCGCAGACAAAAGAATTAAATCAACGTGGAAGCGGCACAACTTTTCTTGAACTATCAAAAGCTGCATTCTCAAATTTTGAGATTCCTATTTGTCCTCTTTTAGAACAAAAACGTATTGTCGCCAAGATTGAAAGTTTGTTTTCGCGGCTGGATAGCGCCAAGGATTCGCTGGAGCGTGTGCGCCAGGAGATCAAGCGCTATCGCCAGTCAGTGCTTAAATCGGCGTTTGAGGGGAAGTTAACGGGAAGCGTTAAATTTGAAATAAAGAAAATATGTGATGTAGGAGAAGTTATTACTGGTAATACCCCAAGTAAGAGAAGAAAAGATTATTATGGCGGTGATGTAAATTTCTTTAAGCCGACAGACCTTAATGCTGGGATATTGATGTATGGCTCGCGAGAGAAATTGTCTAAGTTAGGTCTAGAAGAGGGGAGATTTGCCAAGGCTGGCTCAGTTTTGGTGACATGTATTGGTGCAACTATAGGGAAAACAGCTTTTATGAATGAAGACGGAGCCTTTAATCAGCAGATAAACGCTGTGATTCCACAGAAAGAGATAAGCGGAAAGTATCTTTATTATTTCTTTATTTCAAAAGGTTTTCAGGACGCGTTGATTGAAGGAGCGTCCTCAACAACTATGCCAATCATTAACAAAACAAGATTTGAAAATCTTATTGTTTCTATTTGTGATCTTAAGCAACAGATTAAGATAGTGGAATCTATTGAGTCTCGTTTTGAACGGTCTAAGACATTGGAAGAAGCGGTCGAGCAAGGCATAACGAAAATTGAGCAACTAAAACAGAGTATCTTAAAGAAAGCCTTCGAAGGCAAGCTGGTTGAACCCGATCCAAATGATGAACCGGTGGAGCTATTACTAGAGAGAATACAGAAAGAAAAGAATAAAATAAATTTTTAATATTATGGTTTCAGAGGAATACGAAAAAATTAATATCGCAGTTTCTTTGCTGGAAACAGCTTGTAAATTATACAAAAAAGATGACTTTTTTGCTGTAATTAATCTCGCTGGAGCGAGTGAAGAGATCCTGGGTAAATATCTTAAGGCGAGAGGTAAAAAGAATGCATTAGAGTCGGATCGAGAAGCGCTTGTAGCAATAAATAAATATTTTGGGAAAGATTTAACCAATGAGAAAGCCACAATAATTTTAAATTATGTAAAGAATGCACTTAAACATTATAATGGGATAGACGATAGTGATAAGTTCATTTTAATGGATGCCCAAAGTGATTCTTCGTATTTACTTGTTAGAGCCTTAACTAATCTCTGGAGACTAGAGATGGAGTTAACTCCCATAATGAATGAAGTGTGGGAGATGATTGAGAAACGATAACGCTAGAGTGAGTAATGAGTAGTTCTATGAGCGAGAATGAAATAGTCCAAAAGGTATGGAATTATTGCGATGTGCTGCGGGATGACGGGGCAGAAGAAATATAAACGTATTTTAGATTGAAACCTATTTAATTATAAGTAGTTATGGCAAGAAATTATTTATGTAAACTATAGTTTACATAAATTTCATTGTGCAAATTATGACGGTTGAATATACTACACAATATAGCGATTCTTCAAATTGGTTTAGACAGGCCAGAGAAATGTTTATTGTTTCTAAAATTCTTCGGGATGATTTTATGAACAGAAGAAAGAATCCCCCGAAGACGGAAGAAATGTTGGAATGTAGCGCGGGATTGCTTAAAGGGGCGATGTTCTTCTTAGGCTTATCGATAGAGAATGCTTTAAAAGGGTTTATATCAGAATCGCGCCGAATGGAAGATTCCCCCGGAGTCATAATCTACGCAAATTAGCGACTTCGGCAAAGCAAAATCTTTCTCGCGAAGAACTTGTTTTATTAGATCGCCTGACGGTCTATATCAAGTGGGCAGGGAAATACCATATTCCGCTGGAGAAAGACGCTGATCAATTGAACACGTCGTTAAGGATGACTGTTCCTAATGATTTCCGGATGGCAGAAAAATTGTTGATAGGTATGAAAGTATTTGGTGATTAAAACCAAAAAACGCTTTTGGGCGATTTCTTGAGAATTCTGTTAGATTTATCGGTTCTGCGCGTCTATTGTTGTGGAGGCATAAACAATGGACCAGCGCAAGCCAAATCGCCTAAAAGGTTACGATTATTCGCAGAATGGGTATTATTTTGTAACGATTTGCACGTATGGCAGGCAGGAATGGTTTGGGAAAATATCAAATGGGGATATGGAATTGAATACAAACGGTTGTATTGTATCCGCGTGTTGGAATGATTTACCGAATCATTATCGGAATGTCGAATTGGATGAATTTATTGTAATGCCAAACCATGTGCATGGGATTATTGGGATTAATAATGTAGGGAACGGTTTGAAACCGTTCCCTACAACGGATCAATTAATACCATCCAAAACAAAAAACCACGGATTATCGGAAATTATCCGCGGATTAAAAACGTTTTCGTCACGGCGAATTAATGGAACAATTGAATCCGGCAATAAATTCCATTGGCAGAAATCGTTTTACGACCATATTATTCGGAATGAATTGTCGTTGAACCGCATTCGTGAATATATTGTTAATAATCCAAGAAATTGGAACGAAGATGAGGAAAATATTTTTAAGGATAAGGGGAATTCATGAGTGAAAATGAAATAGTCCAAAAAGTCTGGAATTACTGTATTATATTTTAGTTGGGTCGTTACTAATGTGGTGATATAAGGGATCGAGATTAATATGGTTCAGGAAGCTGTGTGGCGATGGAATGTAAATGATATTTGGCAGAGCTTTTCATCAATGTATCAGGAGATGGCTTTTTCTGATACAGCAACTAATACTATTGAGAGGTACCATCATTTAAGCGCGTGCCTTTTGTTTGGCGGGTGCGCTATTGAGTCTTTTTTGAATTCGAATATGAGAACTCATCTTAAGAAAAGCGAAGAATTGGAAGATAACGTGATCAAGCTGCTTCGCTATACCGCATTGCGTAAGAAGATTGAATCTTGGCCATCTGATATTTGCGGAGTCACAATCGACAAACAAGATCTAGATATCTTGCTAGAATTCCTTGATCTCCGCAATGAAGTAACGCATAGAAAACGTAAGGATCATTCTTTATATAAAGAACTTGATGAAATATCTCCCATTAATTTTTTAGAAGCTGTGCAAAGAACATTTGTGCAGTTTTATTATGGACAGGGCAATTCTTTCCCTTATTGGTTACTTGGATGGAATTTTGTGGGGATGAATAGTGATTATACACATCCATGTTTAATGAATAACCAGCAATTTAAATATGCTTTGAATAGCATGGGGTTTAGAGTTCCCGCTAGTGACTATGGCGCTGCTAATGCATGGGAAGAAGAGAATATGAAGGGGGTCGAAGCATTTTCCAGGTTGAAAAGAGATTATTACCTTAAAGCTCCGGATATAGAGCCGAAGAGTAAAATGTTTCACCGAGCTCCAAGATTATGCAAGCGTTGGTGGGATAAGCAGCTTATTCTAGGGATAGATTAATGTTTAAGAATTTCGGAGGCAAAGATACTTGAGGATACAGATGATTAATGGTTTGATAAAATTGAGCAGTTAAAAAGGCAAAACTCAAACAAAGGAGGGGCTGTGACTAAAGATAATAATGATTTAAAAAAGAAATTCCTTTCAGTGCTAAAAATCATTGAAAGAATGCAGGATACAGAAACGAAAAACTTTATCAATAGAAATAATGGTGTCCCGATAGGCGTGGTCATGGGGGCAATGCACTATTTTGATATGAAGGAGGTGCACGAAGTAGTAAGCGATATGTTGCAGTGTTTCGAGATTAAATTATCAAAATATTGCTTGACGCTTCCAAGTCCTGTTGATCAAACGAGTGAAACAGCTTTCTTGAGAACATGCGTTCTGCAAAAACGTAAAGATTGATATCTGATTGTTATGGTAAACACGCATTAGTTGATTGGTTATCTCTAATTGTGGGTTTTTGTTTTAAAGCTGTAATTAAAACCATGGGAGGAGAAATGCTATATCAAACTTTAACATGTGGGGGCGCCCTGGCCCGACTATTAATCTTTGGGGGCAGCCAATGTTAATGATGCGCGTTAGCCAAGAAGGGCCAGAGCTAGGGTTCGATTCCCTTTGCCTCCATTAATTTAGACAATTTAATAAGGATATGTATGAGCGAAAATGAAATAGTCCAAAAGGTCTGGAATTACTGCGATGTTCTGCGGGATGATGGGGTCAGCTACGGCGATTATGTGGAGCAGTTGACCTATTTGCTGTTCCTGAAAATGTCCGATGAGCGGGATGAGTTGTTTCATGACAGCGAGATTCCGGCGAAGTATGACTGGAGGTCGCTTAAGAAACTGGAAGGCGAGCCGCTGGAGGGGCATTATATCACGGTGTTGCGGGAGTTGGGCAAACAGAAGGGGATTATCGGCAGGATTTTTAGCAAATCCCAGAATAAGATCCAGGATCCGGCTAAGCTGAAGCGGTTGATCAATATGATCGACGCCGAGAAATGGCTGGGGTTGGATATTGATATCAAGGGCGTGATTTATGAAGGGTTGCTGGAGAAGAATGCCCAGGATACCAAAGGCGGCGCCGGGCAGTATTTTACTCCCCGGCCTTTGATCAAGGCTATGGTGGAAGTGATGAAACCGCAATCGGGCATGAAGATTTGCGATCCGGCTTGCGGCACCGGCGGGTTTTTGTTGAGTGCTTTTGATTATGTGATCAAGAATAATCCCGCCTTGTCCAAAGGCGGTAAGGAATTTATGGTTAATGAGGCGTTGTATGGTGTGGATATCGTGGAATCGGTTGCCCGGTTGTGCGCAATGAATATGTATCTGCATGGAATCGGCTCCAAGCGCTGTCCGGTAGAAATGGCGGATTCTTTAGCGGCGAAAGGCAGCGAGCATTTTGACCTGGTCTTGACCAATCCGCCGTTCGGCAAGAAGAGTTCGACCACGGTTATCGCTGAAGACGGCAAGGCGGTGAAAGAAAAAGATTCCTATGAGCGCGATGATTTCTGGACCACGACTTCAAACAAGCAGCTGAATTTTGTCCAGCATATCGCCTCGATCCTGAAAGTCCACGGCCGGGCTGCGGTAGTGGTTCCGGATAACGTTTTATTTGAGGGCGGGGCAGGAGAGACGGTAAGAAGGAAGCTCCTGCATGATTTTGACCTGCATACCATTTTGCGCCTGCCCACCGGTATTTTCTACGCCCAGGGAGTCAAGGCCAACGTGATCTTCTTCGACAAGAAGCCGGCGCAGGAAAAGCCCCGGACGTCCAAAATTTGGTTCTACGACCTGCGCACCAATAAACATTTTACCTTAAAAGAGAACACGCTAAAGTTCGAGGACCTGGCGGACTTCATTAAATGCTACAATCCGGACAACTGGGCCAAACGCAAAGAAAGCGAACGTTTTAAAGCGTATGATTATAACGAAATCCTCAAGCGCGACAAAGTAAGCCTGGACATCTTCTGGCTGAAAGACGAATCGCTGGAAGATTTAGAGAATCTGCCTGATCCTGATGAAATAGCTGAGGATATTGTGAAAGATCTAGAATCTGCGTTGGAGGAATTTAGTGGAGTATTGGAGGATTTAAAGATAAAGAAAGATAAGAAATAGATCTTCGTTAGATTTTGCCTTTCCCTGCGTCTATTGAGTAGAGGCAGAAAAGAATGTTTATCTAAACAGCACTGGGAAAAGTAATTAGAAAAGACTTGTAAACTATGACACCTAGTGTTATACTTTAGATGGAAAGGCAGTATGAGGTATTTAAAGAATAACAGGTTTCAAAGAGATTTAAAAAACAATGGTTTGGATGACGAGAACTTAGAATCAGTATTAGACGATATTTTTGACGGCAGGGCAACACCGTTAGGAAGCAAGTTTTACAAGATTCGCGGGGCGAAAGAAGGGAAAGGTAAAAGAAGCGGGTTTAGAACCTTATTTTTCTGGAAAAAAGAGAAAATTATAGTTTTTTGTTTATTGTTCGCCAAGAATGAACAAGATAACTTAACTTCGGATGAAAAGAAAGTACTTAAAATTCTATCCAACGAATACGATAAGTTGACAGATGGAGAAATTCAGCGGTTGATCAATGAGAAAACATTTACGGAGATTGGATATGTTAAGAAATAAAAATAGTCATTCAAAAGTTATGGATATGGTTGAAGAGGACCTGCATGCCATAAATAAGATCAAGGATACTTCTGAAAGCATTAGAAAGTTTAACAAGATTAGATATCTACCTCCGAAGCATTTCACAAAAAACGATATAGTCAAAATTAGGTCAAATCTACACGTGAGCCAAGCGGTATTCGCTTTTCTTTTGAATGCCAGCGAAAGCACTGTTAAGAAATGGGAACTGGGCGCCAAGGAGCCCGGAGGCGCGAATGCCAGGTTATTGCAGATTATTGAAAAAAGGGGAGTTGAGATATTGAAAGTTTGATGCCTTGTTTTAACAAAAAAATAGGCCAAGCCTAAACTAAGTAATACTTTTGTTTATAGAAGTTTTTCCGAATTTAGGAGATTAATTATGAAACAATGCTATGAGCCATTATTCGAGAATTGTGTGCCTAAATAAGATTAAGTAGAAGCCTACTAATTTCTAAGAAAAGGAGATTTTATACAATGGATATTCCACGCATATTCAACATTACTGAGAGTGCTCACCGCATACACAATCCGATCACAGCTGATAAGCTTGCCACTCTGGGCGCGGCGCTGCGTATGGAGCCGGGGGCCAGGATTCTTGACCTTGGCAGCGGTTCGGGGGAGATGTTGTGCACTTGGGCACGTGACTATGGTATCACCGGCATCGGTGTCGATATGAGCCAGTTGTTTACCGAGCAAGCGAAACTCCGCGCTAAAGAGCTCGGTGTTGCCGATAAAGTAAAATTCATCCATGGCGATGCCGCTGGTTATGTTTCTAATGAGAAAGTTGACGTAGCAGCCTGTGTCGGTGCCACTTGGATCGGCGGAGGAGTCAGCGGCACGATTGAACTTCTGGCGCAAAGCCTGCGTGCCGGAGGGATTATCCTTATCGGCGAGCCTTACTGGCGGCAATTACCGCCGACAGAAGATGTTGCCAAGAGGTGTCTTGCCCACTCAATCTCGGATTTTCTAATGCTTCCGGAACTTCTTGCGTCTTTCGGCAGCCTTGGTTATGACGTCGTGGAAATGATTCTGGCAGACCAAGATGGTTGGGACAGGTATGAGGCGGCTAAATGGCTCACTATGCGTCGCTGGCTGGAAGCTAATCCCGGCGACGAGCTAGCCAAAGAAGTTCGAGATCAATTGACTTCGGAACCCAAGCGCTACGCCGCTTACACGCGTGAATACCTGGGTTGGGGCGTATTTGCTTTGATGGCGCGGTGATTTATTGGCGGAAATAAAGAAGATGGTTATATTTTTTTAAACTAAGTGCCGCTTCTGGGACTACATTCTTCAAGGATGGTCTAAATGAGCGTTTATATTTATTGCATAAAAGAAAATTATCGTTACCAGTCGTCGCTAACCGGCCATGAATTTGAGAATGACTGGTTTAAGCTGGCTCCGGATGGCATGGTGACAGTGAAGGGGTCGTATTCTAGGGGTTATGCCTGGGATGGATGCAGCCCGAAGTTCAAGATAAAAGACATCTACATAGGCGTTCCCGAGGCAGTGTTAAATTTTGGCACCGGGCAAAGCAAAACTTATTATGCTTCTTTGGTCCACGACGTATTCTATCAATTCAGTAAAAAAGTCAGGCCATTTATCAGGCGCAGGCAAGTTGACCGGGAATTCTACGCGATTCTAAAAAGAGATAATTTCAGGTTTGCCCCGCTTTATTACTTTTTCGTTCGCGCATTTGGCTGGATATGGTGGTATAGAAAATAAAGCCAAGGGGAGTTCTGTTATTTATAACAAATAAAATTCACAATCGCCTAAGAAAACTAACGAGCACAACTATTGAAATCTAACAGATTATCCATAATTTCATCTCTTCTCATTTTTACCTTATGCGTTGCGCAGCCAATTGCGCAGGCGCAAGATCTTTATCCTGCCAAAGTAAAAGATATCTCCGATAGGGCCTACGGCCCCGAGGTTGCCAAACTTCTTGATTCCGCGAAACATTCCATCACTATATCGATGTATACTCTAAGCGTAGCCGCCAAAGAGCCCAATCCGCTGTCGCTTTTATTAAAAGATCTTCTGCAGGCGCGTTTACGCGGCGTTGCGGTTACGCTCTATCTCAATACGCGTTTCAATTACGATGCCGACGTCCGCAAAAACATCGAAGAGAACCCTTCACTTAAGAAACTGCGGGATGCCGGATGCGTTATCCAACTGATATCCCGTAATCGCCGGCTTCATGACAAGCTTATAATCGTGGATAGCCGCTATGTGGTTGAAGGCAGCACCAATTGGTCGCTGTCAGCGCTTATGAATAATTTCGAATCAGCCACGCTGATAGATTCTCCGGAATTAGCTGGAGTCAAGCTCCAGCGCCTTGCTACTTTGCCTACGGTGCTTGATGATGCTAAAGCTAAAATTCCTCCTAAGCCGATCTATCTTGAAGGGTTACCCGCACAGATACATCTATCCGAGGTTCTTATTACCGGCAAACAATATTTTGCAGCAATGCTCAAGCGTGGAGATGAGCGTCTGATGGATACTTATTTGCTCCTAAAGGCTCACGCGGAATCCTCGGGCGAGCAGGAATTCTTCGTGGACCTGGAATCATTTGGTTTAAGTTTAGGTTTACCCTTGGAGTGGGACTATACCGCCCTGCGTCGTCAATCAATTAGGGCTTTGAAAGAGCTCCAGAAACGCTACGGTTTGGTAAAAGTATCTTTCTTTTATGGCAGAGACGCGCGTGTTATAATGACGGATACTCCGGGCGCGGTATTTCCGATAGATAGCGATATAGCCAAACCGGATCTTAAGCTAAAACATTCAGTGCGAGCGAAGTTCTTGCGCCTTATAACAGCTTATCTTGCGTCTAAGGGCGAGGATGCGGCAAAGATTACGGATGTCGAGCTTGCCGGGCGTTTTGGCTGCAGCAAGTGGACAATTGCCGATGCCCGGAAAGATATAAAGTAGCGGATTGCTTTAATTAAAATATGCCAAAATTAAAATCCGGTAATATTTACTCAAAAATTCCCACCACAAAAGATAGAGAAATATTCCAGACGCTTTTGTGGGATAAAAAGCTTAAGATTGAGCGGATTGTTTCCTGCGGCCAGTTTACGGAAAAAGGAAAGTGGCTTAAAGATGCGCATGCTGAATGGGTGATGGTATTAAAGGGCGCGGCTAAATTAAGATTTCAAAAAGATGGCTGTTTAATTAAGCTAAAAGCAGGGGATTATATTCTAATCCCGGCGAATACCGCGCACCGGGTGGAATGGACTGCTTTGCGCAAGACGATTTGGCTGGCAATTCATATCAGCGTCGAACCGGAAGGAGAAAAACATGCTTAAACAATTCAATGCCGGAAGTTGCTACTCCTATGTTTTAAGTTCAAAAGAAGAGGCCCTGGTGATTGATC
>JAQUOO010000002.1 GCA_028717055.1 Candidatus Omnitrophota bacterium
CTTGTAAAATGGGAAACATGGGTTAATTCTTTAAGCTTATCGTCAGTAATGCAATCGATACCCATTTTTAATTTTAAGTTGGCAATAATCGGGATTAAATCTGCGTTTCCGCAGCGTTCGCCAATGCCGTTAATTGTCCCCTGAATCATGTTTGCGCCGGCTTCCACCGCGGCCAGAGAATTAGCAATGGCTAATCCAGCATCATTATGGCAATGAATTCCGAGGTTGACATTGATTTTGCCGCGGATTGCAGCTGTCATATTCCTGATTTCGGAAGTTAACGTTCCTCCGTTGGTATCGCAGAGGCAAATTGTTTTTGCTCCGGCCTTTTGGGCGCAAAGAACAGTTTCTAAAGCGTAGCTGTTATTTGCTTTATAAGCGTCAAAGAAATGTTCCGCATCGTAAAAAACAGTTATTCCTTTGGAAGCCAGAAAACTCACCGTATCCCTGATCATCTCCAGGTTTTCATCGAGCGTAGCTTTTAAAACATCGGTTACATGCATATCCCAGGTTTTACCGACGATAGTGATAATTTCAGTTTGCGATTTAAGCAGGGCTTTGATGTTTGGATCTTCCGAAGCTTTTGAATTAAGCCTGCGGGTCATGCTGAAAGCGCAAAGTTTACTGTTTTTTAGCCTGATTTTGGACATTTTCAGAAAGAATTCCATGTCCTTGGGATTAGAGCCGGGCCAGCCTCCTTCGATGTATTGGATCCCCAACAGGTCCAATTCTCTGGCAATGCTTACCTTGTCCATCACTGAATAAGAGATTCCTTCTCCTTGAGCCCCGTCGCGTAAAGTAGTATCGTAAATCTTAACTTTAAGCATATCAACCCCTTTTATTTTCCCAAACCAAATTTTTCGTGCAAAGATTTAACCGCCGTTTCCGCAAATTTATTCTTGATTATACAGGATATACTTATATCGGAGGTCGAGATCATCTCGATATTGATTTTGTTTTTTGCCAGAGTATCGAACATTCCGGCGGCAACGCCCGAATGCGATTTCATTCCCACGCCTACAATAGAAACCCGCGCTATATCTTCATCCTCCAGAATTTCTTCTATGCCTAATGAAAGCGCTATTTTACGAGTAATTTTAATTGCCCTGGCCGCTTCAGCTTTAGAGACAGTGAAAGATATATCGGTTTGGCGCAGGTGGCTGACGTTTTGCACGATCATATCCACGTTTAGCCCTTCATCGGCAAGAGTTTTGAATATCTTGGCGGCTACTCCGGGTTTGTCAGGGACATTGCAAATAGTGATTTTGGCTTCGCTCCTGTTTAAGGTAATCGCGCTGACAACAACTTCCTCCATTTTATTAACCTCCTCAATAATCATAGTGCCGGGTTTTAAAGAAAATGACGAACGCACATGTATCGGGACATTGAATTTTTTGGCTACTTCGATTGAACGGGCCTGCATTACCTGCGCGCCCAGTGACGCCATTTCCAGCATTTCATCATAAGTAATCGATTCAATTTTCTTGGCTTTTGGCTCGATTCTCGGATCAGTGGTATAGATTCCTTCGACATCAGTGTATATTTCGCATTCGTCTGCCTTCAATTCTTTAGCCAGGGCAACCGCGGTTAAATCCGAACCTCCCCGGCCAAGAGTAGTGATGTCTTGTTCGGGGGTCATTCCCTGGAAGCCCGCGACAATGACAATCTTGCCTTTATTTAACGCTTCTTTAATCTTATCGCCGTTTATTTTGACTATTCTGGCCCGGGTGTGCCTTGTATCCGTAATGATACCTACTTGGGGGCCGGTAAATGATATGGCTTCAAAACCAAGCTTATGGATTGCCATTGCCAAAAGAGCGACAGAAATTTGTTCGCCGGTGGATAAAAGCATATCCATTTCGCGCTCGCTTGGTTCGGTATCAATCTTGCCGGCCAATTCGATTAATTCGTCTGTGGTATCCCCTAAAGCCGAAACAACAACCACCAGGTTATTCCCCTTTTTACGGTAATTGACTACCCTATCGGCAACCTTTTGAATTCTTTCTACGTTAGCAACGGAAGACCCTCCGTATTTTTGAACAATTAATTTTTTATTCATCCAGTTCTCCGATAAGTTTTAAGCAGCTTCTTTAATGAAGTAATTCATTAATTCGTGTCCTTTTTCAAAATAAAAATCGGACTTAACAGCTTCCTTTTCGCTGTATTCCAGAAAACCTCTGGCAACTACGTCCTGTCCGAATATGCCGAAAGGCACGACATCCTTAGTGTGGGTTTTTCGCAAAACAGGAGTAGCGTGGTCCGGCAAAACCATGATTCTAAAATTATGTTTATTTTTTAACTCCTTAAGGATATTGCCCACGATTAATTGATCAAATCTTTCGATCGCAGTTATTTTTTCCCTCAAATCTCCGTTATGCCCCGCTTCATCCGCTGCTTCAATATGCACAAATACAAAGTCATGATTTTTTAATGAATTTAAAGCGGCTATTGCTTTGCCTTCATAATTGGTGTCGTAATAACCGGTTGCGCCGGGAACGTTGATAACTTCAAGCCCTAGAAGTCTTCCCAGGCCTTTAATCAGATCTACAGCGGAAATAACACTCCCGTTTAAACCGTATTTATCAGCAAAGCTCGGCATATCCGGCTGTTTTCCCTGTCCCCAGAGCCAAATCATATTCGCGGGATTTTCTTTTAGGTCGATACGCACCAGATTTATTTCATGTTTTCCCAGGATTTCACGGGAATCTTCCATCAGTTTGGTAATAATTTCACTGGAATCCCCCTTGGGTAAATTTTCCAGTATTTTCTCTCCGGAAATATCATGAGGAGCTTTACAGCGGAGTTTTTCAAGATGTTCGTCAACTCCTCTTTTGGCTACCATAATATGGCGATAGCTTATGCCGGGGTAAAACTTGATCCGGTTTGTCCCTAAAATACTGTCAATATGTTCAATAAGTATGGCTGCTTCCTTGGAGCTTATATGTCCAGCGCTGTAATCTGTAAGCCTTTCCGCTGCAACTGTTACGAGGTTACAGCGGAAAGCCACGTCGTCATTCTCAAGTTTAATCCCAAGGTTCGCTGCTTCAAGCGGGCCCCTGCCGGTATAGTATTTTTTGGGATCATAACCAAAAATACTTATTTGCGCTACATCTGAACCGGGGGCAAAACCATCGGGAATAGTTTTTATTCTCCCTAACCTTCCGTGTTTGGCGATGAAATCCATATTTGGAGTTTTTGCGGCTTCCAAAGGCGTTCGTTCCCCTAATTCAGGAATCGGGTAATCGCTCATTCCATCGCAAACCAAAACAATATATTTCATATTTTTTCCCCAATTAAATCAATCAGAGATTCTATCATTTTCTCTTTTGATAAAACCTGGACGCCAACCTGTTTATTGCTGACTAAATATGCGGCATACCGTCTATTTTTAGAGGTATTGGCTACGACCAGATCAAGAGCGGAATTTTTGAGCAAAGAACGCCCTTTGTTTACTAATTTATTTCCCGACAAATCCGGTTCAAACTTAAATCCGACCAGGAACGAACCAGGCGCAGCCCTACGCAAACTAGCTATAATTTTAGGCGTGCGCTTAAAAACCAATTTTAAAATATCCTTGTCAGAGTTAAGCTTGGTTTTGCTTGCCTTAATCGGCTGGTAATCTGAAATAGCCGCAGCTTGAATTATTGCGTCATGTTTCTTTTTAAGCTCGTTTTTTACTAATGAATTTAATTCATCAAAGAACTTGAAATTTACGACTTTAATTTTCTTGTTTAAAGAATAAGCGCCAATCGGGCCAAGCAGTAATGTGATTTTCGCGCCTCTTTTGGCCAGGCCTTCAGCCAATAAGATACCGGTTTTGCCGGTTGAAGTATTGCTAATCACTCTTACATTGTCTATCGGAATCCAAGTAGGCCCGGCAGTGATTAAGATTTTTCTATTTTTAAGCATATTTACTTTAATGTCAAATAACAAGGCACAAAATTCAAAATAAATTTAAATGTCAAAATAAAAATGAAAAAACATCTGTTTTGAGATTTGAGCTTTAGATTTATTTTGTGCTTTGAATTTTGTCATTTGAATTTATCAGTAGCCAATCTCCTCAAGGATAGACTTCATTTTGGGTTTGACAACCTTGGGCGTTTTTACGCTTTTTATCACCCGATCAGGGTCCTTTAATCCGTGCCCGGTCAAAATACAGACTATTTTCTTCGAAAATTGTTCTTTGAAATATCCGTTTCTATGAAGCTTAAGCAAACCTGCTACTGATGATGCGCTGGCAGGTTCCGCGAATACGCCGTCATTAAGTGCGAGTATCTTGTAGGCTTCTAAAATCTGATCGTCAGAAACCATATCAATCAAACCGCTTGATTCATCCCGGGCGTTTTCGGCTTGTTTCCAGCTAGCCGGATTTCCAATACGAATGGCAGTTGCGATTGTTTCAGGTTTTTTTACCGGATGGCCCAGAACTATGGGCGCTGCTCCTTCTGCCTGAAAACCCAGCATCTTCGGCAGTTTCTTGGATATCCCGGCGCCTTTGTATTCTATATATCCTTTCCAGTAAGCTGTAATATTCCCGGCGTTTCCTACTGGCATAATCTGGAA
The DNA here is from genome assembly GCA_028717055.1 of Candidatus Omnitrophota bacterium. GTDB lineage: Bacteria > Omnitrophota > Gorgyraeia > Gygaellales > Profunditerraquicolaceae > UBA6233. The sequence goes on from JAQUOO010000002.1 coordinate 4,564, forward strand.
ATCCGGAGCATCATCCAGAAAATCACAGATTTCAAAGCTTCCTGTTTTTTGGCCTTCAATGCGGTAAGGATTAAGCGAATTTACCAGAGTTACCGGGTATTTAGCGGTAATTTCACGCGCCAAATCCAAAGCATCATCGAAATTTCCATCTATCGCTAAAACTTGCGCTCCGTGAATAAGCGCTTGACTTAATTTACCCAAGGCAATTGCGCCGCTGGGAATAAGGACGATACATTTTATCCCGGCGCGGGCCGCGTAAGCTGCGGCAGAAGCAGATGTGTTCCCGGTTGAAGCGCACATTACCGCTTTCGAGCCCTCTTCGCAGGCCTTAGAGATAGCCATAGTCATTCCTCTATCTTTAAAAGAACCTGTCGGGTTAAGCCCCTCATATTTTAAATAAACTTTGGAGGAATTTCCTAAAAGTTTGCTAAGATACCCGGAGTAGATTAAAGGTGTATTCCCCTCATTCAGCGTAATTACCGGAGTTTTGTCCGTTACGGGAAGGTATTTTCTATATTTTTCGATTAACCCCAGGTATTTCACACTTCCTCCATCCTGATTGCTATTGATTTTTCTTTAATCCCATCCATTCTGTCAATTATGTTTAATGCCTGCCGGATGCTTTTTTCTCTAGCCTGATGTATAACCATGACAATTGGGACTAACTGGGTTTTGCTCGGCTCTTTTTGGGTTACTGAAGCAATGCTTATCCCTAATTTAGCCAGCACTCCTGATATTTTAGCCAGGACGCCTGGTTTATCGATAGCTGTAAAACGGATATAGTATCGGCTTTCAAAATCGTCAATTTTACGTAATTTTTCGACACTTTTATCCGTAACTGTTTTTAGGGTAGGCCTGAAAAGACCCGCTTTAATATCCTGGGTTAAATCCACCAAATCCGAAACTACTGCCGAGGCGGCGGATAACTGTCCTGCACCGGGCCCATAGAATAATAGGTTTCCCGCCAGGTCGCTGGAAACGTATATGGCGTTAAATACTCCCTCAACCGAAGACAATAAATGATCTTTGGGGATGAGGGTTGGATGAACCCTTACTTCTAAATCTTCATTTTCTTTCTTGGCGATCGCCAGTAATTTAATTTCAAAGCCTAATTCTCGGGCATAATTTACATCAGCTAAGGAAATACGCGATATGCCTTCGATGAATACGTCTTTTAAATCCACGAACCTTCCGAATGATAGATAAGTGAGCAGGATTAATTTATGGGCTGAATCCATACCTTCTATATCCAGCGTGGGATCTTTCTCCGCAAACCCCTTTAGACGGGCAACTTTAAGCGCTTCTTCAAAGCTGCAGTTGTTTCTGGACATAGAAGACAATATGTAATTGGAGGTTCCGTTTACGATGCCGAATATACTGTTGAATTTGTTGGCAACCAGTCCTTCCCGAAGAGATTTAATAATCGGAATTCCTGCTCCGACAGAAGCTTCGAAATAAATGCTTTTACCGCGGTCAGCCGCCTCAGCAAACAATTCTTGTCCTTCCTGCGCAAGAAGCGCCTTGTTGGCAGTAACCACGTTTTTGCCTTTTTTTAAAGCTTCAAGGATAAATTCTTTTGCCGGATGTATCCCCCCCATCAGCTCAACTAAGATATCAATTTGCGGATCATTAATCAATTCTCTTATATCGCGAGTCAGCGTCTCTTTATTTACGGAAACATTGCGCCGGCTTGATATATCCTGGTCGCAGATTCTTTTTATATTTATATCCAAGCCGGTTTTTTCGCTTAATAAAGACTTTCTGTCGCGCAAAATTCTTACCACACCAGAACCGATATTGCCAAAACCGACCAAACCGACATTAATCCTTTTCATTATCCTTCCTTTTCTTTCTTGATATAATAACCCACTGTTTCATTGATAACTTTTTTATGTCTTTCGTCTACCGCTAAAAATTCAATCCTGGTGTCATAAATCATGTCTTCTATTATTTCCTTGGATTCAAGCACCCTGCCTATTATCATTATAGGGTGTGGGTCAAACGGCAGCCTTATCTCCAGCGCCAAGTTTACCCCGTTATCGAATCTTTTATTGGTGGTTAAAAGCATTCCGCCCATACCGATATTCTTAGTCTGGCTTATATCGATATTATCGCTTTCATTCATTATGCGGTAAGAAACAATGAAGCGACCGGTAACCCTCGGATGCCTTCTTCTTTCCGGACCACTATAGCTCATCTAACACCTCCATATTTTAACCTGTCAGGATCAAATTTAAAGTAAGTTAGAGCGCTCAAGCCGAATTGTGTCGAAGGTTTGACAGACACCATGAAATGTATTCATGCATTAAAGCCTTTTGTTTTTCTTCCAATTCCATAAATGAAATTCTTAAAAGAGATGTTTGCAAGCTTGCGTCGATACTGCTATTTTTAGGGCTTTCAACAGCTACAATCGTCCCGGCAACCTCAAACCACTCGAATGGCCTAAGAGGTATCCGGATCATCATGTTTATTTTAGCTCCTTTTAAAAATCTTCCGTTAGCCAGAAAACTAACTCCTTTTTCGCTTATATCCTGCACGGAGGAAACATCCCATTTTCTTACCGAAGCGCCGCTATCGACGGAAAACTGAATAATTAGATGTTTTTCTATACGTGCGCCTTCCCTTTTTTCTTTAGGATCCTGCTTATAGTCCATCCTGATTAAATTAAGTCGGGGAGGTGGGACTTGAACCCACGGCCTTTTGAACCCCATTCAAACGCGCTAGCCAAACTGCGCTACTCCCCGTTATTGCATACTGAAGCCGAAAAACCTATTCGTTTTTTCTTTCCCGCGACATCAGATCTCTTAAGGCCCTGACAGCGGACTTGTTTTTATAAAGAATATTGTAGACTTCCTTGGTAATGGGCATATCTACTTTATATTTTAAGCTTAAGAAATAGGCGCTTTTGGCGGTAGGTACTCCTTCGGCTACCATTTGCATGTGGCTGGAAATCTGTTTTAAGCTTTTTCCTTTGCCAATCTCTTCTCCGACAAACCTGTTACGGCTGTGCGAACTAATACAGGTAGTAACTAAGTCTCCTAATCCGCTTATCCCGCTGAAGGTATTTGCCTTCGCTCCCATAGCGACGCCTAATCTTGAAATCTCAGCTAAGCCTCGCGCAAGAATTGCAGCTTTGGTATTTGCTCCGAAACCCAAGCCGTCGGACACACCGCAAGCTATGGCAATAATATTCTTTAGGCTTCCGCCTAACTCAACACCGATAATATCGTTATTGGCGTATATCCTGAATCTATCCGTTATAAAAATACCCTGCAATAATTTTCTTATCTTTTCATTGGTAGAAGCAATTACTGCTACCGCAGGCAAGCCTTGAGCGATTTCATAGGCAATTGTGGGGCCGGAAAGAACGGCTAATTTTACCCTTCCTAATTCGCTATGTATTATTTCTGAAATTCTCTTCAGACCTCCGATTTCTATACCCTTAATGACGCTTAAATATATAGCCTTAACCGGATAGCCGGTCTTGCGGACATTTTTTAAAACCGAGCGCAAATGTTGCGATGGTACCGCCAGGACGACGATATCTTTGTTCCCGAGAGCGAGTTTTAAGTTGCTGGTAAATATTATTTCATTGGGAATACTGATTCGGGGCAAAAATCTTTCATTTACCCTCTTTTTGTTAATATTAGTTATGTTTTCGGCAAAAGCTCCCCAAACAGTTACAGGAAAACCTTTTTTCGACAAGAGTATGGCAAGCGTAGTCCCCCATCCGCCGTCACCCAAAATCACTATGTTAGGTTTATTCTTCATATTCTAATTGTAAAGCCCGGCTCTTCCCGTGTGATAAATTTCAATCCTACATCAAAATTGCCTAATTCTTTTGGTTCAACCCTTGCCACTTTGCCGATAATTCCATTCTGGTAAATAAAAACTCTTTTTTTCGAGTTTTTCACATATGGATAATAATCTCCGGTCAAAAGAAAGCCAAAGTATGTCGTCAGGATTAACGCCTTCTCGTATATTGCACAAGAGCCCACTGGGGCTTACATTAGAAGTATAACCCTCCAGCAGCTTGGAAATGGTTTCTTTCTTGCAAATCTTGTAAACTAGCGGTGTAGCGTAATCCAGTCTTACGAATTCTCTGCGCTCGTTCGGATTGTCCATTACTATATAGCTAAATTTTGCTTATTTGTTCTAAGCTTGGCCAGATCCCAGGCATAGTCATAAAGGTGTAATCCTTTGCTTGCGGCAATAATTTCACCGTCTTCAACGCCGATTTCTTCCGCCATATACTGTTTAACCAATTGCAAGCCTCCGAGGTTTGAAGGAAACCCTCCCCATAGGTCCCAAGAGCGAAAATACAACATAAAATGCAGTTTGCCGTAACGAATTCTCGTATCGATAATTCTCAGGCATGGGGGATCAGCCAATTTTATATCTGAAGGCATTCCGATTTCCATTACTGCTTGATTTGTGCCAACCCCCTTTTCTTTATAAAGCTTAATTACTTCTTCAATCTGGTTTACATCCAAAGGCATTTCTTTGGACATTTCTTTTCCGTCTACCTTTTCTTTGATTTTAATTGTAGGGTTTACTAGCCGTTCTCCATAGGTGTAATCTTCGGTTTCAGTTTTGGCCCCCGTCATTAAATAACTTAAATAACCCTGGATATAATCCATATCGGTAGGCGCCGGTATAGGCATTCCTTCGGGAATTATAGGAATAATCTGATGAGCTGGTTTTTTTACGCGCACTACACAATAGTCAAATTCAAGGCGCTTTTGCCCTTCATAGCTGCCTTTAGTTATGGTATAAATATGCCCATGATCGAGTATTTTAGATAAGCATTGAAACCAGGCATCGTCTAGGTCGAAAGCGTCAATGTATACCGGATTCAATAGTTTTTCATTCATATAACGAAGTTTTCGTTCTTAGATTAATAAGTTGTGTTTCTATAGCCGATTTGGAGCGGGAGAGGGGAATCGAACCCCCATATATAGCTTGGAAGGCTATTGTTCTACCACTGAACTACTCCCGCATATTTAAAGTTCAAAAGTCAAAACAAAAAGTAAAACTAGAAAATAAAAACAGGACTATCAATCATCAAATATCAAAGGTCAAGATTCAGGATAAGCACAAACGACAAATATCAAAAACCCTAGTTTCAGATTTTAATATTTGGGTGCTGGATTTATTTTGGCCTTTGAATTTTATCATTTGTCATCAAGTCTCTCGTTTTTTAAATAAGAACCTTCCTTTTACTCTATTTTTACTTTTTATGGTGGGCAGGAGAGGATTCGAACCTCTGAAGCACAAGTGCAGCAGATTTACAGTCTGCCCCCTTTGGCCACTTGGGTACCTACCCGCATATTTAAAGTTCAAAAGTCAAAACAAAAAGTAAAACTAGAAAATAAAAACAGGACTATCAATCATCAAATATCAAAGATCAAAATAAAACTAAATGATAAGCACCTGTATTTTGATAAAAGCCGGCGAGAGGAATCGAACCCCCGACCATCTGTTTACAAAACAGACGCTCTACCAACTGAGCTACGCCGGCGTTAACTGCTCTTTTTGATTGCTTGAGGGATTTTAGCAATAATATCCGAAGCAATCAAGGAAATTTGCGTTTTTTCTTTTGCTGCCAGATCACCGGCTAAACCATGCAAATACACCGCGTATTTAGCGGAAGAAAAACTATCTAAACCTTGTCCTAAAAATGCCGAAATCATTCCGGTTAAAACATCACCGCTTCCCGCGGAGCTCATTCCGGGATTGCCGGTTTTGTTAATATATATTTGACCCTTAGCGTCGCTAACTATCGTATTGTGTCCTTTTAATACCAGAGTTAATTTATGGCTCCGCGAAAATTTACAGGCTATATCTTTCCTGTTTTTCTGAACAATATTTACCGTAATTCCTAATAAACGGGCCATTTCTCCCGGATGCGGAGTTAAAATTAAGTTTCTATTGCGAGCCTTTGGTTTTCTTAAAACATTCAAATGTCCGGCTAAAGCGTTAAGACCGTCAGCGTCGATAACCATAGGCTTATCTATAGCGCTTATTATTCTGCGTGTTAATGCCTGTGTTGTTTTGTCCTGGCTTAGCCCCGGCCCTATAACCAGTATATCAAATTTTTTCACAAAAAACCTGATTTTATCAAACGCCTTGCCGCTTAGCGATCCGCTCTTTGTTTGTGGCAAAGTCAGAGTCATTACTTCTTCAGGTTTTATTTTTATTATCGCGTTATTTATTCCTTTGGGTATTCCCAACCTGACCGAGCCGGCTCCGGAACGCATAGCCGCTTGCGCGCAAAGAACAGCTGCTCCTGAATAGTTCATAGAACCGGCTAAAATAAAAATATGGCCGTAGTCGCCCTTATTACTCTCGGGCCTTCTTCGTAACAATTGCGTTGGCAACCGCATAATTTTTTACGTGCGATATCGACACGATTACATCCATGCCTGCGCCCTTTGCGTTCAGAAATTTACAGGATGGTTTTCCCGTCTTATCGTTTAGAATTTCAATGTCTTTCCAGTTTAACTCTTCATCACCCAAAGCTTTAAATACCGCCTCTTTTGCGGCAAACCTTCCTGCTAGATGTTGATACAAGCTACCGCGGGTTTTAGCGTTAACTAGCTCTCCGTCGGTAAACACACGGCTTAAGAAAGTGTTCCCCCATTTTTCTACCGCTTTTTTTATGCGGTTTACTTCGGTTATATCAACACCTGTTCCCGAAATCATATTTTATTTGTTGAATTGGATTTATTTTGAACTTTGAGTTTTGTCATTTAACATCAAACCCATTGCTATTTAATCAGGTTTTTCATCTCTTTAACAGCCCTGCCTAATCCAACGAATACCGCGCGGGAAATTATAGAATGCCCAATATTTAATTCTTCAATATTGCTTATTCCGGCTACTCTTGAAACATTATTGTAATTCAGGCCATGTCCGGCGTAAACCTGTAACTCAAGCTTTTTTGCCAGATTAACCGCTGATCTTAAATTTCCCAAAAGCCGGTTTTCCGTATTCTTGCTTCTTGCGTTTGCATAAGAACCGGTATGAAATTCAACCATATCGGCTCCGCTTAATTTTGCGGCTTCGATCTGTTTTTTTAGAGGATCAATAAACAAGCTTACCTCGATACCCGCATCTACCAGCCGCTTAACGGCACCTCTTATTCTTTTCTGATTTAGAGCTACGTCTAAACCGCCTTCCGTAGTCAGTTCCTGCCGTTTTTCAGGAACCAATGTTACCTGATCAGGCTTAACTTTGCAAGCGATGTCCACAATTTCAGAAGCCACCGCCATTTCAAGGTTAAACCGTGTCTTAATAACGGATTTTAATAAGACAATGTCGTTTTCTTTAATATGCCTGCGGTCTTCTCTTAAATGCGCGACTATCGCATCTGCCCCGTTAGCTTCAGCTATGAGCGCGGCTAAAACAGGCTCAGGCTCAAGCCCCCCCCTTGCTTCCCTTAGGGTAGCCACATGATCTATATTTACGCCTAAACGCATAATTTTACCCCAGCAGCATTTCCTCTTTTATATACAACCAAACGATGACCGCCAGAATCAAAGATATTAGCTTTAACCAGGGATGATACGTAAAAATATGCGTTATTCTGTAAAATATGCTTATTCGATTTTTTTTCATGCTACTTCCTTATTTTTATTATACCTTTTATTTTTAAGAATAAATCTTCATAGTTTAGATTATTGTATAGCTTTCCTTGATAAACCAACGAAATATCCTGCCTTTCTTCGGATACAACGATTATAACGGCGTCGCTTTCCTCGCTTAATCCAAGGGCGGCCCTATGGCGAGTCCCGAAGATACGGTTTATATCCGGCCTTTGCGCTAGCGGAAACAAGGCTCCGGCTCCCATAATCCTGCCTCTTTGGACAATCAATGCTCCGTCGTGCAATGGATTGTTAGGGGTAAAAATTGCTTGAATTAATTCCGAGGAAAGCTTTGCGTCGATTCTAATCCCGCTTTCGATGTAACCGGAGAGAGAATCATTTCTTTCAATAGCTATAAGTGCTCCAATTTTATAGCCGGCAAGATCTTCTACCGACTTGATAATTTCTTTAAGCATTAGATCGATTTCTTCTTCATCCATAGAATTTACAAATAGATTTCTCTGTCCGAGCCGCGCCAGCGCCTGTCTTATTTCGGGATGGAATATCACTAAAAGGGCGATGACCGAAGTGGCAAAGAAATTCTTGAACAGCCAGTCTAACCTTTCCAGCCCCAATTTTTGAAAGATAAAGAAGGCTACTAACACGAGCGCAATTCCCCGGACAACTTGTATAGCCCGGGTTCCTTCAAAAAAAAGCATTGTCCGATAGATCACGATCCACAAGACTATGATTTCAACAATCGATTTCCAGTGTATCAAAATGTCTGCGTAGTTCATTTATTTATACTATCCCTGACTAATAACGCCTGCTTCAGCGCCTTTACATCATGGACTCTGAAGATATTAGCTCCGTTACCTGCGGCAATAACACAAGAAGATATCGTGCCAAATACTCTTTCTTCGGGATTGATATTTAAAATTCCGCCGATAAAAGATTTTCTTGATGTCCCGATTAAAATTGGCCTGCCGAGCACTTTAAATTCTTTTAGCCTTTTTATAATTTCCAGATTATGCTCTGTGGTTTTGCCGAATCCAACTCCCGGATCAATGATTATTTTTTCTTTAGGAATCCCGTTGTTGATTCCCTTATCCATAGCCTTGGCCAAATATTCTATTATTTCATCAATCAAAGATAAATATTTTGGATTTTTTTGCATTGAACGGGGTAAACCCCGCATATGCATTATAACTACTCCGGCTTTATAGCGGCTGATAACTTTAGCCATACCGCTATCTTTTAATGCAGTAATGTCATTGACCATATTCGCGCCATTGTCCAAAGCCTGCTTAGCCACTTCAGGTTTATAGGTATCGATAGATAGCGGAATATTTATTTTTTTGGATACGGATTTAATTACCGGAATAACCCTGGCGAGCTCTTCTTTTATTGAAATCGGCCTTGCTCCGGGGCGGGTCGATTCTCCTCCGATATCAAGGATATCCGCTCCGTCTTCAACCAGCTTTTGGGCAAAATCAGTAATTTCATCAATCGAACGCAAAAATAATCCGTCTCCACTAAAGGAATCCGGCGTAACATTTATAATACCCATAATGTAAGAGCGTGAGCCAAGGTTGAGTTTATGTCTTCCTAAAACCAGCCCAAGATTATCTTCTTGAAAATTTCTCAAGGCAACCTTTAAGTCTTGCGTTATCTTATTCAAGCCAAATGGCTGCATTTGCAGTTTATCGCTCAACTTTTTAAACTGAGAAAGATTTCCGATGATAAGGCAATCGGTTTTCTTTATTCTTCCGGTCAGGGAATCCCGGCTGACAGCCACATCTCCGCCTAACGAAAGCATTTCCTGTTTTAGGATATTGGCTGAAACATTGCTCAAGGAATCAACTTTAGCAAGATAGGCTTGGGTTTTTGGCAGCATGATCTTGATGCCGTAAGCATCCACATCAATATCCTGCATTACTCGTTTTAAGTCTCTCTCTTTGGATACGCTCAAAATACGCATAATAAAAATTACAAGGGGATGTCTGTTTTTTCAATCCCTAGAAGCCGCTTGACATCTTCTCCGCTCATTACTTCTTTTTCGATAAGTGTGTTGGATAATAATTTTAATTTATCCAAGTTCTTTCCTAGTAAACCTTTTGATTTCATGTATGCATCTTCGACTATAAACCTTACCTCTTCGTCGATTAGCCTAGCAGTTTCCTCGCTGTAGTTCTTTTCTTCCATAATGTCTTTACCTAGGAAAACCAGGCCTTCTCTTCGGCCTAAGGTTATATTGCCTAATTTATCCGACATGCCAAACTGAGTAACCATGCGTCGGGCCATTCCGGTAGCCACCTCAAGGTCATTCTGTGCCCCGGTAGTTACTTCATTTAGGTTAAGCTCTTCGGATGCCCGTCCTCCCAGCACCATAGTAATTTCAGCGCTCAATTCTTTTTTTGTCCAATAATGTCTGTCTTCTAGCGGCGGAGTAAAAGTATAGCCGCCGGCAAGCCCTCTGGGAATAATGGAAACCTTTTTTAGGGGGTTAACTTCAGGTAACAGCAAGGACAGCAAGGCGTGCCCTGATTCATGCAGGGCGGTAATTTCCTTTTCTTTCTTTGACATAATATGGCTCTTTTTCTCAGGGCCCATAAGCACTCTTTCTACGGATTTATCCAGGTCAGATTCTTCAACCATTTCTTTTCCTTTTCTGGCTGCAAGAAGGGCGGCTTCATTGCACAAATTTGCCAGGTCAGCCCCTGAAAAACCAGGAGTTTGGGATGCGATTGATTTTAAATCCACAGATGGAGCAAGTTTAATTTTACGCATATGGACCTTGATAATCTCTTCCCTTCCTTTTATATCCGGTAAATTCACGATAATATTCCGGTCAAACCTTCCCGGTCGAAGAAGAGCGGGATCCAGGGTATCCGGACGGTTAGTCGCGGCAATGAGTATCAATCCTTTCGAAGTGTCAAATCCATCCATCTCAACCAAAAGTGCGTTTAAGGTCTGTTCGCGTTCATCATGACCTCCACCGATACCAGAAAAACGCAAACGCCCAACCGCATCGATCTCATCGATGAAAATAATCGCGCCTTTGCCTGACGTTTTTGCGGCACGCCTTCCCTGTTCAAACAAATCTCTTACGCGGCTGGCGCCTACGCCGACAAACATCTCAACGAAATCCGAACCGCTAATCGAAAAAAATGGAACTCCTGCCTCTCCGGCAACAGCTTTAGCAATCAATGTTTTCCCGCAACCCGGAGGGCCAACTAACAAAACTCCTTTGGGGATTTTACCGCCGAGTTTTTGGAATTTTTTTGGGTCTTTCAAGAATTCGATTACTTCTTTAAGTTCTTCTTTTGCTTCATCCACACCAGCTACATCATTGAAAGTTATTTTTTCGGTTTCACTATGCACTTTAGGGACAGCTTTTCCAAAAGTCATAATTTTGTTTCCAAGTTGCTCTCCTCGCGCGGCCATCATCCACCAAAAAAATATTAAAAGCAGTATCGGGCCCAGATTAAAAAGCAGCGATGACCAAAAAGTGCGCGGAGGTTTTACGTCAAATCCTTTAACATTTTGGCGTAAAAGATTAAGCAACTCCGTATCGTTATCGGGAATATTTACTAAAAATTTGGAGTTATCCGAAAATTCTCCCTGCAGAAGCGCTTCCATCTTGGTTACTGTTTTTATTTTTTCCGGATTATTCTTTAATATGGAATAAAAGTTGCCGTAAGCAACCTCTTTCGGTATCCCGTTTATAGGAATACTTATGGAATTTAAAACTACAAAGACCAGAATGATTGCTAAAATCCAGCCAAAAGGCGAACGCTTAAATACATTTTTCTTTGCCATAATTTTACCTTTCTAATACTAGGGTTTTTAAGAGTAATTATTATATCCCTAAATAACCATAAAAACAAGTATTTTATAGGGTTAGGTGTTAAATATCCGATTCCCACGCCCCTAATGACGAGTTAAATCCCAATTACCCATTTTCCAACTGAACATTGAATCATTGAGATTTTCTTGTATTAAGATGGTAGTCGAGAATCTCTTGGAAATATTATACTTGTAAGCCTATCTACGGTAGAACTTGATAGTATTTTTCTTTTTGATAACCGAAATTCCTTTAGGCAGGTCAACTACCGAATTAACCGGACGATTGGCTATTAAATCTTCTATTTCGTTTATATGGGTTAAAGTTATGCGCCGAATCGAACCTTGTAATTCAGATATAGTCAATCGTAAAACCAGCCTTTGTATAGCCGGATGAAATTTAGCGTAATCCGCTAGCTTAATCTCTCCCTTCTTCCCCTTGATTTTACGTAAAGCTGATTGGTTTAAATAATCATAGTCTAAGGAGATAACTTCGGACATGTTGCTCAAAGCGTCTTTAATTTTCGGGTTATATTCTTTTTCAAGCAAAGGAATTAGGCGGTTACGCAGCCTGTTTCTTAAAAAAATATCTTTTTTATTAGTTTTATCAATACGAACTTCGATTTTATTCTGCTTTAGAAAAGATTCTATCTCTTTCCGTTGCACCCTGATTAACGGCCGAATAATCTCAAAACCGCCAAATCTTCTCTTGGGGAGAATGCCGGATAGTCCATAAAGCCCAGTTCCTCTTAAAATACGCATAAGAACCGTTTCAGCCTGATCGTCAAGATTGTGCGCCAAGGCTATTTTTTTAGACCTCACTTTTTGGGCTGTTTTGAACAAAAATTCCAAGCGCGCATTCCTGGCAATTTCTTCTAAAGAACCCTTGGAAGAAATTCTTTTTATGTCTATCCCCCCGATGGTAACCGGTATGCCCAATTTTAACCCCAATAATCTTACGAACTCGGCGTCTTCCGAGGAATCCCTGCGTAACATATGATTTAAATGGGCAATTTGCAGCTTAAACCCCAAAAATGCGCTTAAGGATTTAAGTAAATAAAGCAAAGTAACGGAATCTGGCCCGCCAGATACCCCGACCAACACCGTATCTCCCCGTCTAATCAAATCATATTTTCTAATCGTCTCTTTTACTTTTTCAAGCATTGTCATAGTTTACATATTAGCATAATCAAAGTATGTTTTAAAGGCTTACCTTTGTTTTTCGACGATTTACATCCTATTTTAACAGCTCGCGGTTTACTGCCAGCAACTCATATCTTTAGATTGACTTTTAGGTTCCAAAATAGTAAATTAAGGCTTATGAAGCACAAAATCATAAGCCTGAAGGATAAGAAGCTTGTTTTAGAGAATTTTGCTTCACTTTCAACCCTGCAGTGTATTAATTTTCTCCTGCCGCTTCTGGTTTTTCCTTATCTAATAAGAGTAATCGGCCCGGAAAAATTCGGCTTGATAGCTTTTGCACAGTCGCTTATTCAGTATTTTATGATTTTTACGGACTACGGTTTTAGCCTTACTGCAACCAGAAAAATTTCATTATGCAGGGAATCCCGTCAGGCATCGACGATATTCTCAACCGTAATGACTGTAAAATTTGTTCTTGCCGCAGCAAGCTATTTAATCCTGCTTATATTAATAAATGTTGTTCCCAAATTCAAGAGTGATTGGCTGCTCTATTTATTTAGCTTTGGGGCGGTGATTGGAAATACTCTTTTCCCGGTATGGCTTTTTCAAGGAACCGAAAAGATGAAGTATATAACGATCATAAATATAATCGGAGGCATAATCTATGCGTTTTCTATTTTTATATTTGTCAGAGCTCCGGATGACTATATCCTTGTTCCGCTTTTAAATTCCCTCTTTTTTATAATTACCGGTATTTTTGGTTTTTATGTGGCTTTTAAGGAGTTTGATTTGGAATTTGTTTTTCAAAGTTACCACGACATAAAGCAGGAATTAAAAACCGGCTGGAGCATTTTTATCTCTATAGTGGCAATAAATACTTATACTACGACGCGTATTTTTGCTGTGGGGCTGCTTACCAACAACACAATTACCGGTTACTATTCAATTGCTGAAAAGATTACGGGGATTGTGCAAACTTTCCCCCTGACCGCGCTTTCACAAGCTATTTTCCCCAGGTTAAGCATAATATTTTCTAAAAACAAGAGGAAGGCTCTAGGCTTAATGCATAAAGTGCAGCATTCTACGACTTTAGTATATTTGTTGGTCATCCCGACTGTATTTTTTATTTCACCGCTTATTGTCAGGCTTGTTTGCGGGTCAAATTTCCCGGAAGTTACTATAAGTTTAAGAATGCTTCTTTTGTCAGTATTCTTTATCAGCGCAAACGCTTTTAAAATTCAATTTTTGCTTGTTTGCGGCAGGTCGGATATGTATTCAAGAATACATGTTTTAGCCGCGCTCCTAGGATTACCTTTGATATTTGTTTTTATTTATAATTTTTCGTTTCTGGGTGCTGCAGCAGCAACAGTAACCATAGAAGCAATTATCTTTATTTCTACCTCACAAATCCTTTACGCCTTCGCTAACAATCCTGGTAAAATGCGCCTAAAATAATAAGGACGGATTTTATCTGTCCCTCTATTGTTAAGTTAATCAATATTTTATTGGATGGCTGGTGGTTGCGTATGAACGCGGGGAGAAATGAATGAAATTGTATTTTTCTAACCCTGCCGGTTTAAAACGTTACGCTATTTAACTGCTGATAAGAATCAGTCAGGTATTTAAGCGATCCTGCTGCCATAGTAAATAAAAGGCAGGATAAAGCCAGGATAATTATGGTCAAGACAGTCTTTTTCTTATTGGTAAAACCCGGGTTCGTCCAGATCAATGGCAGGATAAATGGACCAACCAGTAGAAATCCGATTACTAGCGAAGTGGGCTTAAAAAACCACTTATCCTTTAGGTCATTTTTCATTTTCTTCTAGAATTTCCACCTTAACTTCCAATAATCCGTATACTCATCTTCCGATACCTTACCATCTTTATTAGCATCAAGCTGGTCAAAATATTGTTTAAACTGTGACGCGGATTCGGCCTTGGTAATCTTCCGGTCATTATTTTGATCGGCTTTATTTAATTCTCTCGATTTATCCACAGTCAATTCATTCCTGTCAATTACCCCATTTTTATCCTTATCCAGTTCATTAAAGTTTTTCTCCTGATACGCTTGCATTTCGTTAGGGGTTATAAAACCGTTTTTATCCGCGTCGATTACCTGAAATTCTGATTTTATTTCTTGCATCTGCATGTCCGAATTTGCAGCAAAAACACCAATAGGGATGATCAATATAGCAAAACAAAACATTAACAATGCTTTATTCATTTTTTCCTTTCATATCCGCTTTATCAAGGCTTAACAGCAAAAAATGGATTAAACTCGCCTTTTAAGAAGTTGTTTCTTTTACCTGATTACCGATACAGAGAATCTCCTGAATCCCTCCGTCATAACCGATAATGGCCTTATTTGTCCACAAAACATGCACCCGTTCGCCGTCGCTGCGCATATTCTCGTTTTCATTTACGGAATATTGCCCCGGATTTTCCACGATACCTTTAATCATTTTGGTTAGATCCTCACCGGAAGAGTCTGTTTTGGGAACAATTATGCCAATAACGCTCTCGCCCAGTATATCTTTCTCTTGATACCTGAAGAATCTTTCTCCGAATTTATTGAGAAAAACTATATTGCCTTTAGTATTCATCAGTAAAATTATGCTATTTGCATTCTCTACGATTTCCTTATACTTGGATTCTTCAATCATTTTCTCGCTCCTAGTTATATTAGCTTGGAAACTTTAAAGAAACTATCTATTTGATTTTAGTGGCGGAGAGTGGATTTAAACCACCGACCAAGCGGGTATGAGCCGCGTGCTCTATCAGGCTGAGCTACTCCGCCTCGGAAAAACTATATTGATAATGAAACTTGCTTTTGAGGCCCGGGAAACCTTTCCAGATATTAAAATAATATATTACCAATAAAATATGATTATGTTAAGTAAAATTAATCCGGGCCAAAAAGGGGAACTAGAAAATTTCAAATATCAAAGTCCAAAAATCAAAATGACAAAACCTTGGTTTTAGATTTTGACATTTGGCATCTGGATTTATTTTTAACTTTGAGCTTTGTCATCTGTTATTAAAATTTTCGGTTTTGCTTTAGCCTTAACTTTTTACTTTCTTCTATATGCGTTCAAATACGATTCACAATAAATATTTTTATTCAAAATAAGTTCCGCGGTAATCAAAGCATCCATGAGCTCTTTATCTTTTGGATCCAGTATAGCTGAGTCCAATCCGTAGGCAACGGCCATTACCAAAAACGTGCGGTTAATCAGGCTTCTTGCGTTTGTTCCTTGCGATACATTGCTTAATCCCAGGGTCGTTTTTGGCGGCGGGTCAGAAATAATTTTAAAATCACGAATTGACTCTAGAATATCCTTTAACTGCGCTTGAGCAACATTAACCGGCAATACTATAGGATCAAGAAACAGGCTATCGACGGGAAAACTCTTTTCAATACAGGCTCCTACGATTGTAGCTGCCAATTCCAGTCTTTGGTCCTTGTTCTGCGGTATACCTTTTTTGCTGATAGTAATTCCGATAAGCTGCGAATTGTATTCTTTGGCCAGGGGGATAATATTATCCAGTTTTTCGCTATCCGCTGTCACAGAGTTAATGATTGTTTTATTCTTCGCCGCTTTCAACCCTGCTTCAATAACCTGAATCTTGCTGGAATCAAGGGATAACGGTTTATCGGTTACCTCTTGCACGGTTTCAACCAGCCATGACATATCAATATGCGGCTGCTTGGATGCTGCCCCGCAATTGATATCCAAAGCATCAGCGCCATTTTCAATTTGTTCCAAGGCGCATTTTTGAACCTCGGATTTATCGCGCTCTTTAATCGCCCTTGCGATATTGGCGTACATCCCATTAATCAATTCTCCGATAATAAACATTATGTCTCCGATATAACGCGTTTAATGTCAAATGCCAAAATCCAGAAATCAAAATAAATCTAAATGACAAATACCAAATGAGAAAACATGGCTTTTGACATTTGAGTTTTGGATTTATTTTGAACTTTGAGTTCTGTCATTTGTCATTAGATTGTCAATATACCTGTTCACCTTCTCTATTGCTTTGGGGTGGCGCATAATTAATAAATCCGCTCCTGCCTGAATTAAGGCAGTTGCGGTAAGCACTTCCCAAATAATACCTTGTTCGGGTAAAGTTTCAATTTTTGATTCCTTCGCTCTCCATGCCTCTTGTCCCACAAAGCAAATAAACGGAGAGGCTAATGTTTTATCACCTGAAAGAGCGGCTAGCCGGGCACGCTCCATAATAGAGTAGGCGTATTCTAAGCCATAGCCCAAGGCTCCGATAGTCGGATTTATAACAACCCGCTCTAGAGGCAATCCCATGTCTGAAATCAAAATGTTTAATTGTTTGGCAATATTAACATCTATCGGGCTTTCTGCGATAACACAATGCCCATCCGCAAGCGCTGCCGCAACGATAGTTTTATAATTATCCTGGACAGCGGGGCCAATTAAACAACACTCTCCTTTAGCCGCTTCTGAGATGGCCGGAAGAAGGAGATTGTCTTTTGCATCGTCTCCGCTGCCTAAAATTATCAAAGGCACACTTACTTTCTCCAGCAGTTTCTTAATTAATTGCGCTTCTTCTTCGGAAGATTTATTGCCAAAATCCGGATGAGCCCCTAACAACCTAATGCATAGGCTCCGAGCTTTAAAATCCTGGACACACATTTGCGCCCATTCAAGCGGATCGTTAACGGATTTACCGTAGGGTTTAAGGACCTCATTTGGCCAATCATTAGGCGCGACATCGAATACTTCAAAGGCAACTTGGGGTTTATTTGGAAGAGTTCCCTCTTTAAATAAGCAAGGCAACGATTTTTCACCCCCGATTTTTATCGAATAAGCTCGCGTCCCTCCATCTTTAGCGGCTGCTCCAATCGTTACTGCCGAAACTTCGCCGGTCCACCTTTCCGTCATTAATTGCAAAACCATATCTTTTCTCCTAATTTACTTAGCGCTTGAAAACCTATTTAAATCGGTATGCGGAAAAAACAAAGCCGACATATATTCATCCATATAACCGGGGTCAGCTGATAATTCAAAATAGGTAATCTTACGGGCAATTTCATCAGTTTTCTTGGATGCCTCTATCGATAAAAGCATCTGTCGAGCTCCGGAAAGAGCACTATTGCCGATAAAAACAATTTTTTCTCTTTTTACATCCGGCAGCAATCCGATTTTTATAGCGTTATCGACATCCAGGGAAGTGCCAAACCCTCCAGCTATAAAAATTTTCTTTACGTCATTAAATTCGAAATTCATACGTTTGATTAAAACAGATACTGCGGAATAAATAGCCGCTTTTGCCCGTTTCAAATTTTCGATATCCGCTTCATTGATTACTATATCTTTAGAGGTAGCCGAATCCTCCTTAAAAATCAACACAAACTCTTTTCCTGCTTCGGAATCACGTACTCGCATATGGTTTTCAAGTTTGATTCTTCCGCTTCTATCTATGACTCCGGTTTCAAGCATCGAGGCGATTAAATCGATATATCCGGAACCGCAGATACCGCAGGGCCGGGCATCGCCGATAGTCGAGCAGGTTACTGAGAAACTTTTGGCATCAATTTTAACTTTTTGGATAGCGCCAGTTGATGCGCGCATTCCACAAGCTACTCCGCTTCCCTCGAATGCCGGGCCCGCCGAAGCAGCGCAGGCAGCAAGAAAATCTTTACTTCCAAGACAGATCTCCCCATTTGTGCCTATATCGATTAAAAGGCTTAACCCCTCTTCTTTATACAATCCGCTTGATAAAACTCCGGAAGTCGTATCTCCTCCGACATAGCTGGATACGCCGGGAACGCAAAACAAAAGCCCGCGCGGATTAATAATTATTCCCGCCTCATGGGCTCTTAAGACCGGCAGGAAATTCGCCGTTGAGACATACGGTTCCCGTTTTATGTAAGTAGGATCCACCCTAAGCAATAAATGTATCATTGTTGTATTTCCGGCGCAAACAACACAAGTAATGTCATTAAGGTCTACTCTGTGCTCAACCGTCAATTCTTTAATCATTTGATTCATAGTCTCGGTTACCGCACTATGTAATTTTTCCATCCCTTCTTCTTGACGGGAATAAATAATACGAGTGATTACATCCGAGCCAAAACCAGCTTGTTTATTATAGGCCGCTTTTGTTCCCAATACCTTCTTTGAACTCAAGCTTACGAGCTGGCAGGAAATCGTGGTTGTGCCAATATCAAAACAGATGCCGAAATTTCTATTCGAAGTATCCCCCGGTTCAACTAGGATAATTTCGAGAGTATCATTTATTTTTCCTAAAGTTACGGTGACTTTCCAGTCAGAATCACGCAATAATTCACCTAGCTGCCTGATATTGCTCAGCCCTGTTTGTACAAACGGGAGATTCTGCGTTTTACGGATACCGCGAAAGATACGATCTAAGTCGCTAGCGGTATCGTTTAAACTCGGGAGAGGAAGCTCTAAGTATAACTTTGTGGATAGAGGGCAATATTTAAAAGAAATTTCGCTTAAGATTTTCTTTCCTGATTCTACATTCTCTGATACTGAATAAATTCCTTCCGTTCCTAAGGTCAATTCCAACCTTGATTCCAAAGGAATTTCAATTTCCAGGTCGCTATGAATAGTAGTGATACAGGCCAGGTGAACGTTATGCTTCCTGTCTTCAGCGCTTATCAGGCCGCTGGGTTGGCTCAAAACTCTGCCTTTTTTCACGATAACCTTGCATCTGCCGCAAACACCGTCTCCACCGCAATCCGATTTAATGCATACTCCAGAAGAGAGCGCGGCTGAAAGAATGGTGGTGTCTTTGGCAACCTCCACAATCTTATTATCAGGCAGGAAAGTAACTTTAAATTTATCCATATTGCAAATTTTTTAGGAATGAAGGTAAACCGGCTGCTTCTTTAGGCCCGACAATAATCTTAAATCCTGATTCATCCTCCAGTTCTCCGCTGATTACCGCTACATAGCCCGGAATAACCAAATGTTTATGCGAAACAATGCCCTTTACCCCAAATTTATTAACTGTCTCGGTAATTTTGTGCGGAGTAAATTTCTCGGCGGCCCAAGCAGTTAATACCGACATTCCTTCCGTATCCACGCTAATAATGTAGGAAGGGATCTTGCTGGCTTCGACTTCCCCTAAAACAGTGTAATACGAAAGGGAAAAATTTGTTGTGATTAAAACAGGAGATTTATCGGTTACTTGCCCTATCGGATAAAGCTTAGGTTCAATCTGTAACGGTTTCTGTGGATCAGTATAGATATTTTGCCGTAAGGTTAAAAGCGATAAAACCGCCCAGGATTCAATATTTTTTATCAGAACGATGCCGGCATATTTAGAAATATAAGTAGCCGCTTCCTGAATTTCTTCATAAAGGTCATTTTTATCGATCACAACCAAAGATGGATACCCCAGGCTGCGGTTGGATTTTTTTAAAGCCAGGCGCCGGATTTGAGTCAGGTCCCAAATTCTTTCGGGCATAGGTTTTCCACTAACTTCTATAATAAGATCTGTAACTCCCTGTTTAGCTAATTCAACTGTCAGTCCGCTTGCTTCTTCAAGCTCATCTGCCTGTGCAACCAAAGGAACCTTATATTCCTTGGCCAATTGAGCAAAACCAGCCGAATTCTCCTTAGTAGCGTGATAGATTAAGGGATTTTTACCTTTTAAAACCTCTAAAGCGTATTTTAGGCCTTGCGTGTCGTCGCTCATTAACACCAAGCCTAGTAAAGTATTGGAAGATACGATTTTGACTACATCAACAAACCTTTTGGCGTCCTTATTTTGCCTGATAGCGATTAAGTTGGCCTCGAGAGCCTGGCCAATTCGTTCAAATTTCAACCCGTTAATTTTTTCAACCCTATCTTTAATTTCTGAATCAGTAATATTGTCTTCAAGAATAAAACCGATTCCGGGTGGATGATAGAATTTCTCTTCATGCCTGAATAGAACATTTTCATTACCGACCTGTAAGCGTGTCTCTCCCTGGCCGATAGTGATTAATTTTATTGGCGGCTGAGCCTGGGCTTCCAATTTAGCTTTGGCTTCGGAACTCAAATAAGGGCATTCGTCTATACTAACCGCTTTTTTAGCTAATTGCATGGCAAACGCCAGGCAAGTAGCAAAACCGCATTCCCGGCAATTTGTTTTTGGCAATAATTTGTAAATATCCAATCCGGATAAACCCATAGATCACTCGTTCCTTAACTTAATGTAAAAATCCTGTCGCAGCTCATTTTTAATAACTGTTTGGCTAATAATTCCGATTCGGCGTGGCCCTTTAATTCATTCAATCTATTTATTAATTGTTTGTTAATCATTAGGGTTATTCGTTTACCGTTATTTTTATTAGAAACCAGTATTTTTATCGTTTTAGCCCGGTATTTTTGAATATTGCCCTTACCATAGGTAGCCCCGGTAGATAACTGCAAACCGTCAATCAAGCAGGATTTCGGCCTAATATTAGCTCCATAAACCAAAACCTTTAGGTTAAAATATTTATGAGCGCCTATTTCTTTTAACGCTAATTCACCGGCAAGTAACCCCAAAACCAGATAGGGCCCTAAATGCCCGTGGAACTCCACTGCTTTTTTCAAATTTATCGTTTTCTGCATTTCACTGCTTTTTATCTCTTGTTTAATGATTCACTAAACTGGCAAAATATCCGGCGCCAAAGCCATTATCGATATTAACCGTAGCTATCCCGGGAGAGCAACTGTTTAACATTGCCAATAAAGCCGATAACCCCTGAAAACTAGCTCCGTATCCACAGCTAGTCGGTACGGCAATGACAGGAACGCTGACTAATCCGCTTACCAAGCTGGCTAATGCGCCTTCCATTCCGGCAACCACGATAATTACTTTGGCTCTCTTTAAAATCCGGATATGACTCATTATGCGGTGGACTCCCGCTACTCCCACATCATAAAGGCATTCAACATTATTGCCCATTACTCTCAAAGTAACGGCTGCTTCCTCTGCTACAGGAAGATCTGCTGTCCCCGCAGAAATAACCAGGACCAACCCTTTTTTTCTAACGCCGGATTTCTTAAGCAAAAAACCGATTTTAGCTAAAGTATTATACCTTAAACCGGAAATCTGTTTCTTTAGATAAGCGAAGGTCTTTTTGTCCAATCTTGTGAGTAAAAGATCCTGCCTGTTTTTTACCAACTGGAGAGATATATTTTTGATGTGTTCCCGAGTTTTACCCGGACAGTAGATAACCTCCGCAAAACCTCTGCGTTTTTGCCTGCCAATATCCACCTTAGCAAAACCTAAATCACAAAAACCGGATTTTGAAGACATTATTTTTTGAATTTAGCCCCGCAAGATTACCACAAGCAATAAAATTATAAAAGCAATCGCGAAGATGTAAAAATCATTAAAATAGAAGAAATCACTCAGTTTATCCTGAAGAGCATTTTTTGAATGCCCCTCCGTTTTAACATCGTTTAATGGCTGGCTGGATTTCTGATACCCTAAAACTTGATCCCTCCTGAATCTTAAGTAAACCCCCCCTACTTTATAGGCCGGAATCTTTCCGGTTTCAGCCAAACCCATGACTTCTTTTTCCGAAATGCACAACAAAACTGAAACTTCTCTTACGGTTAAAAGTTTTTCTTCAGGCATAAGTCAAGCAACCTCTTATTTATCGATTTGTCCGGAAGCTACCCAGGAATCGATAGCCTTCCTTTCAAATCTCCAGTTGTTCCCTTCTTTGTGTCCCGGGACTTTTCCAGAATTCGCCCATTCCATAATAGAATTAATATCTACTTCCAGATACCTGGCCAATTCTTCGGGGTTTAGAAAATCGTGCAACATACAACAGCGGCCTTCCAGAACCGCTCCTTCAGCAATGTTTAACTTAGCCGGAAAAATGTCCCCTTCGACCATCGCTGTCGGTAAAATAGTTAATCTCTCCTTAGCCGTAATTCTTCCCCTGATCCTGCCTCCGATAATGATATTATCTCCGACTATATCCGCATTAACAACAGCGGCCGGACCAACAGTCAGGTTTCCTTTAGTTTCCAAGTTTCCTTCGAATTTCCCATTAATACGCAAGTTTACCGCATCTTTAAAACTCAGAGTTCCTTGCATCGAGGCATCGACATCCAGGACTTTTTCTTCCACCTTTTTCTTAAAGGCCATCGCTACCTCCTTGCTTTTTATCGCCAGTTTCCTTGTCTTCGTTAAAAACCAATGTTTCTATATGCCGAAAAAAGAATAAGATGATTAAGGTTAGAATTGTGGTGTAAAATGCGGCGTTAAGAAAGCCGCATCCGCAGGCAAGACCAATTCCAGCTACCACCCAAAGGCTTGAGGCTGTAGTCAAACCTTTTACACCCTCTTTTTCGCGAATAATCGTGCCTGCTCCAAGAAAACCGATTCCGGTAATCACTCCGGCAGCCATCCTCGCCGGATCAAGCTTGGTTATTTCTTTATATATATCAAAAACATAAAGAGATGTCAACATTATAAGACAAGAGCCCAGAGAAACTAAAATATGAGTGCGTAAACCGGCTGTTCTTTTGTGAAACTGCCTTTCAAGTCCAATTAAACCGCTTAAAACAGCAGTTACCGCTAACCGCAGCGCAATCTGATTATCCGTAAGCATGATTTCCTCCCTGTTTGCGCAACTTCTAATCTAATTCTACACTCAGACTTAAATTCGACCGGTAGCCTTTTTTAAACAATTGATAACCCATACCTGCTATCATCGCAGCATTATCCGTGCATAATGATATATAAGGAAAATAACAATTTAAACCGAAATCCTTGGCAGCTTGACAAAATTTTTCCCTTAGGCGTCCATTCGCCACAACACCCCCCCCAACCACCAAACGTTTAATCTTTTTTATTTTACAAGCAAGCAGCGCTTTTTTAACGAGAGAATCTATAACCGCCTCTTGAAAGCTGGCGGCGATATCAGCAACTTTTATCCGTTTTCCACCAGACAAGTTGCCCCTAACACAATACAACACCGCGGTTTTTATGCCGCTGAAACTAAAATCCAGCCCATTTTTTGTTCCCGAACAGTTGAATCTGATCTTTTGGGGATCACCTGTTTTAGCTATATTTTCAACGATTGGCCCTCCCGGATACCCAAGCCCCAATATTTTGGCTACTTTATCAAATGCCTCTCCACAGGCATCATCTCTGGTTTGCCCGAGTAACTCAATCTTATCAAAATCATGAACACAGTATAGATTCGTATGCCCCCCGGAAACAACCAAGGCAATAAAAGGCAGTTTTATTTTTTCCCCACATAGGAAATTGGAGTAAAAATGACTATGCACATGGTTGACCCCTAGTATGGGTTTATTTAAACTCAAGCTTAGAGCCTTGGCAAACGAAATGCCTACCAATAACGACCCGATTAGGCCAGGACCATTGGTTACGCTGATCAAGTCAATTTCTCTTAAGCGTATTTTTGCTTTCTTTATAGTATCTTGAGTAACGCCGGTAATCGTCTCCAACTGCATACGGGAGGCTATTTCCGGAATAACACCGCCGAATTTCTTATGAAATTCAAGGCTGGAGGCGACAGAATTAGCCAAAATATCTCTTCCGTCTTTAACTATTGCTGCCGATGTTTCATCGCAGGATGTTTCTATACCCAAAACTAGCATCGTTTTAACTCCGACAAGAAAACAAACCTGTAACCTTCCTCGGCCAGCTTGGGCATAACTTCTCTCAAAACCTCCAGAGTAACCTTGCGATCATGGCCTATTCCTATGGCAAATCCTTTTACTCTCGCTTTGTTTTTCAATATGTAAATCTGTTTTTTAATGTATTCTTTTTCTTCTATGTTATCCAAGAATACATCGCGTCTAAGCGAAACCAAATTCATTTTTTGCGCTAATTCCCGGCAGACCGATTCAGAAGTAACATAGCTATCCAAAAAGTAAAGCCGCCTCTTCTTTAATTCTTCAAAGATAATCCTCATGGTTTTTATATCGCAGGTCGCCTTAGAGCCCATATGGTTGGATATTCCCCGGGCATAAATAACATCGGCTAAATCCCGGTTCAGAATCCTTAGGATATCATCTTTGGTTAAGGATGTTGTAACCGTATTTTTCTCTAAATCATTGCGCTCCTCCGGCTCCATGGGAAGATGCAGGATAATTTCATATCCCTTAGAATGCAACTCTTCGGAAACTTTCTTCGTATGAGTAGCTTCCGGTAAAACCGCCGCAGTAAGCGGGTATCTAATTCCGCTTACGATCTTTAGATTGCTTAAATTGTATCCCCAATCGTCCAGAACGATGGCGATTTTTCCTTTAATAGGCGGTATTATTTTTCTCGGTTTCTTGGGCCTAGCCGTGAATATAGAAATAACTGCTCCTGCCAGAACAAATATTAAAATTATGCCAAGCAATCTTTTCATTGTTGTGTTTTTAACAGGTTAACCGCGGACATGATCACAGGATCCGAACTATAATCTCCCATCTTCTTATTTATATCCGGTTTTTCATCTAACCCGGATTCTTCAATAATCTCCTGTTCTTCTTTATTTGTCTGCATTTCTACAATAATATCCGGAATTACTCCCTTATCATGGATTTCTTTTCCTAGAGGAGTAAAATACCTGCTGGTAGTTAATCTTAAAGCTGAACCGTCGCTTAGAGGGATAACCGTTTGCACCGAACCCTTACCGAACGATTTTACGCCGAATATTGTTGCGCGTTTATATTCCTGCAAAGCAGCTGCGACAATTTCGCTTCCTGAAGCCGATCCCTCATTAATCAAAATTGCGAGTGGGAGGCCAAGAACCGGATGCTCGCTGTTTGAGTTAAATATCAGACTCTGATTTTCCTTCCTTCCCTTTGTGAAAACGATTAATTTGCCTTTAGGCAAGAATTTTCCGGTTACATCCAGCGCGCTTTCCAGCAATCCTCCGGGGTTATTGCGCAAATCCAATATCAAAGATTTCATTCCGGCTTTGGATAATTTCTCAAAAACATTATCGAAATCCCTGAAAGTAGTTTCCCGGAATTCCACGACTTTAATATAACCGATTCCTCCTTCAAGCACTTCTGCCGTTTTTATATCATTAATCTTGATGACTGCGCGAATAATTTTAAACTCCAGGAGTCCTTTATCCGGGCCTCTCACTATAGTAAGATTAACCGGCTCCCCTGGATTGCCTCGCAGTTTTTTCATTGCTGCAGTTAAATCCATGCCGCGGGTCAATTCGCTGTTTATCTTAATTATTTTATCTCCGGGTTTAATCCCCGCTTTCCAGGCCGGAGTATCTTCTATAGGGGTAATGACTGTAAGCAACCCGTCTTTTATGGAAATCTCAATTCCTAAGCCGCCAAATTTTCCTTCAGTATCTACCTTCAATTCATCATACGTATCGGGATCCATGAACTGGCTGTGAGGGTCCAAAGACGAGAGCGCCCCTCTTAATGCCCCGTAAACCATATCTTTTGGCTTTATTTCGTCCACATACTCGGCATCTACAATTGTTAAAACATCCGAAAAAAACTCAACCTGTTTAGATAAATCATCCCGTTTCTTTCGGTCAAAAGCAACAGCTAACGATACCGAGGCAAAAGAAACGAAAGCCAGAACTACAATAAAA
>JAQUOO010000003.1 GCA_028717055.1 Candidatus Omnitrophota bacterium
GCACTGAAGAGCAGGGGGCGATTGCCGGAGCGGATCCGGCCGAGGTATCTGAACGCGCTTACGCAAGAGGAAAGGCACAATCCGGGACATTAGGCAGCGGAAATCATTTTTTAGAAGTGCAAGTCATTGACCAACTTTACGATAGAGAGGCTTGCGATGCGCTTAATCTTGATTTAGGGCAAGTCACCGTGATGATTCACTCCGGATCGCGGGGATTTGGTTATCAGGTTTGCGAAGATTATACCCGGAGTATGGTCCATTGCCTGGCTAAGTACGGAATTAATGTTCCTGACCGTCAATTAGCTTGCGCTCCGGTAAATTCTCCGGAAGGAAAGGCTTATTTAGGAGCGATGAAATGCGCTGCCAATTACGCCTGGGCAAACCGGCAGTGCCTGATGCATTTAACCCGTTTGGCTTTTGAAAGAATTTTTAATCTCTCCTGGCAAAAATTGGGAATGTTTTTGATTTATGACGTTGCCCATAATATCGCTAAAATCGAAAAGCATATTATAGACGGGGAAGAAAAAAATTTATGCGTGCATAGAAAAGGAGCTACGCGGTCAATTCCTCCGGGCCATCCGGATTTGCCGCAAAAGTATAAAAAAATAGGCCAACCGGTAATAATTCCCGGAGATATGGGCAGGAATTCATATTTACTTGCCGGGCGGGAAGGCGCGGCTGAAACCTTCTATTCTGCTTGTCATGGCGCAGGCCGCTTAAAATCGCGCACTGCCAGCTCCCGCTCTGAAAACGCAGATACTTTGTTGAAAGATTTGGAATCTCAAGGTATAATAGTCAAAGCTTCCGGACGGCAGACGATTGTCGAAGAAGCGCCGCAAGCCTATAAGAATGTTAATGATGTGGTCGATGTCGTGCATAATGCAGGTTTGGCCAAGCGCGTGTGCAGGATGAAACCATTAGGAGTCGTTAAAGGGTAAAATGCTAGATATAAAATTTATCAGGGAAAATACGGAAATAGTAAGGCAAGCGTTAAAGAATCGTTATCTCAAACTGGATTTAGATGCCTTTGTTAAGCTTGATAGCCAGCGCCGGGAGATTCTGGGTAAACTCGAGGATTTAAGGGCTAAGCGCAATAAAGCCAATGATGAAATCAGCGTTTTGCTTAAAGAAAAAAAAGACGCCAAAGATAAAATCGGTTCTATGAAAGTTGTTTCGGCCGAGATTAACCAGCTTGAAAATGAGCTAAAAGAAATTGACGCCCAACTCGATAAAGTCATCCTGACGATTCCGAATATCCCGCATTCATCTATTCCGGTGGGAGATCCGACGAAAAATACGGTTGTGCGCGCTTGGGGAGAAAAGCGGACATTTAATTTTAAACCGCAAACACACATAGATTTAGCCCAAAGTTTGGATATCATTGATTTTAACCGCGCCACCAAGATTACCGGCTCGAATTTTATACTTTATAAAGGCGCAGGGGCTAAATTAGAGCGCGCCTTGATTAATTTTATGCTGGATTTGCATACCAGTAAGCATGGTTACACCGAAGTTTTTCCGCCATTATTGGTAAACCGCGCGTCGATGCTGGGCACAGGCCAATTGCCTAAATTGGAAGAAGACATGTATAAGCTCAAGGATGACGATTTGTTCCTGATTCCTACCGCCGAAGTCCCGGTAACCAATATTTTCCGCGATGAAATTCTTGATGAAGCCAAGTTACCAATTTATTATACCGCTTATACCGCTTGCTTCCGAAGAGAGGCAGGTACTTATGGTAAAGATACCCGGGGATTAATCCGCGTGCATCAATTCGATAAAGTGGAGATGGTTAAATTTGTCCGGCCGGAAAGCTCTTACGATGAATTGGAGAAACTGGTTAAAGATGCCGAAGAGGTTTTGCAGATTTTAGAAATTCCTTACCGGGTGCTGATGCTGGCGACGCAGGATTTAAGTTTCTCTGCCGCTAAATGTTATGATCTGGAAGCTTATGCCCCGGGATTGGACAAGTGGCTGGAAGTTTCCAGTTGCAGCAATTTCGAAAGTTTTCAAGCCCGCCGCGCGAACATAAGGTTCAGGAAAAAAGAAGACAAAAAAGTTGATTTTGTGCATACTTTGAATGGTTCGGGTATCGCGCTTGCGCGCACGGTGGCCGCAATCCTGGAGAATTATCAACAGGAAGACGGCTCAATTTTAATACCTAAAGCCTTAAGGGGGTATCTGGATGGGAAAGACAGAATTTCCTAAAAAGTGGTTAGAACCAAAAGCCGCCCTTGAGCCAAAAGGAGAGCCTCGGGGAGGAGGTACCGGAGCAGGTTCATCGAAGTCAGCCTGGATATCCAATAAGATTTTCGATATTATCAAGCTTGTCCTGGGGATATGTTTGCTCCCCTTTGTTTATTCCTCGACGATATCTTTCTTGAGCCAGGTTTCCAATATTGGAATATCACTGCAAAATTATTTTTGGTCAGGCACGGTAACACTGCTTATTGTTTATCTGTTTGCCTGGGAGCCGGCAGTCATTTATGAAAAAGGCCATAAGCTTCTGGAAATTATCTTCAGTTTCTTTCAGCCTTTGGTCAAAGTGGCACCTTATTTATTGCCGATCTACACAATTATCATATTTATCCTGTATCTATTTTTCTCTATTTTCTTCCAGGGCCAGTGGTTTACTGAATATGCCATGTTTCTGTTTGGTTTTAGCACGGCGCTGCACCTGGTGTTTGCGGCCAAGTCAATCCGTTCCAAAAAAGGAGATATACTGAAGAGCAACTATATCTTCGGTTTCTCCTTTATGTATATAATAAATCTCGGGTTGATTTCGCTTTTTTTCAGTTTCTTGTTCAGGGAATATTCCCTTGTTTGTTATTGTAACGAAACATATTCCACAGCCAGTTCAATTTTTAAGGCTGTATTTTCGCAGCTTTTTATGGTTAAGCCTTAAGGTGGGGTGGCTGAGCGGTTGAAAGCGGCAGTCTTGAAAACTGTTGCGGGGAGTTATCCCCGCCCTGGGTTCGAATCCCAGCCCCACCGATAATCAGGAAAAAAATATGCAAAATGATGAGTTGTTAAAGGAATTTCTTTCTTTAGTTGATGTTGAGGGATTCAACGAGCGTTATTCCCGGGATATTTGCGACGGCAAATATTTCGGTATGCCCCTGGGATTGATTATTAAGGCGGAAAAGCGGTTGCGTGAATCAAGTGAACGTTGTATTGCCTATTTTTCAATGGAGTATGGTTTGGCAACCAGTTTTTATAATACTTTTACTTCTAATAACAAGGTTGACCCCCAGAATAAAATCCCCGAGAATACCGTCTTCTCGAACTACCGCCTGGCAGATTATTTATTTGACGTAAACGTCGATTGCATTATTGATCTGCCCATATATAGCGGCGGTTTGGGAGTATTAGCCGGAGACACGGTTAAGACTATGGCGGATTATAAAATGCCGGCAGCAGCTATCGGCATATTGTGGCACTCCGGTTATTTCCGCCAGAAATTCTGGTTTAAATATGGGCAGGTCCCCGAAAAAATGCATTGGGATCCGCATAGCTATCCGGGCCTTATCCCGCTTAAGAATATCGTAACCGTAAAGCTTAAGGATAAAGATATTCGCCTGCGGCTCTGGAAATATTATGTCTATAGCTATAAGCATGATTATGTTGTGCCGCTTATCCTGCTTGATGCCGAGATCCCTGAGAATAGCGAAGAGATACGGGCGCTGACTGACCAGTTATACCGCAGCGATAATAACTGGATAAAGTTGATGCAAAGAGTAGTGCTTGGTTTTGGAGGGGTCGCCGCGATCAAGGAGTTAAATTATAATATCGATATTTTTCATTTGAATGAAGGGCATGCCGCGCTTGCTTTTGTGGCTAAAGCTGCCGGGTTTTCGGATAGCGAGGTAGAAGCGTTAAAAACTAAATTCTATTACACTTGTCATACTCCGGTTCAAGCGGGGCATGACCGTTTTTCCGAGGATGATATCCGCTTTAACCTGCGGGATGAGGATTGCAGGCTTGTGCAGAAATACGGCAGGGAG
This sequence comes from Candidatus Omnitrophota bacterium, assembly GCA_028717055.1. Taxonomy (GTDB): domain Bacteria; phylum Omnitrophota; class Gorgyraeia; order Gygaellales; family Profunditerraquicolaceae; genus UBA6233. The sequence goes on from JAQUOO010000003.1 coordinate 4,005, forward strand.
AGGCCGGGGTTGATTAACCTTACGCTTTTATCGATGAATGTTTCCTCTTCCATAAACGCGGTGGCTAAAAGGCATCAGGAAGTAATGCAGGTGCAATTTCCCGGTTACAAAGACAGGATACGCTATGTCACTAACGGAGTTCATCCGTACACCTGGGTATCTAAAAGTTTTATGGATGTTTATAAGCGTTTTAGTCCCGTAATTAACGATATCGAATCAAGCCCTATGGGCCTGAAAGACGCGGTTAAGTTAAAAAGTAACTTTGAATTCCGCCAGCAAATATGGAAAGCGCATCAGGTTAATAAAGCCTTTTTTTGTTCTTTGCTTGAAAAATGGAAATTAAAAGAGGATGTATTTACTGTTTGTTGGGCGCGCAGGATCGCCGCCTATAAAAGGCCAAGCCTTATTTTGCAGGATGCCCAAAGGCTTCTGCAGATAGCCAAGAAAGTCGGCCCCTTGCAGATAATCCTGGCAGGCAAGGCTCATCCTAATGATAATCTGGCTTTTACCTATCTTAATGAAATGATGGATAAGGTGGATGCCCTTGAAGGAGTCTATGATTATCTGAAAATATTGATTTTGGAGAATTACGATATCCATATGGGCAAGGTGTTTACTTCCAGCGTCGATATGTGGCTGAATAATCCTGTTCCTCCTTTTGAGGCCTCCGGCACTAGCGGTATGAAGGCTATGCTTAATGGAGTAGTGCAGTTGTCTACGCTGGATGGCTGGGTTGTGGAAGCGGAAGACGGGGGAATAGGTAAGATATTCGGGCAGCGTTATGTTGAGGGAAAATTCGATTCCGAGTTCGGCCACAATATGAAAGAAGACGTAGAGGCGCTTTATCAGTCGTTGGAAGAAATGGCTGCTATGTATTATACGGCTTCCCGCGGAGGGAACGCGGGTATTTCTTCGCCATGGATTGATACAATGATTAATTGTATTGCCGCGGGCGCGCATTTTAATACTTATAGAATGCTCGATGAATACAAGACTTTGATTTGGGGCATTAGCGAGGAAAAATTAAGCGCGGTTAGAGCTTAAAGTAAGTTTCCCGTTGCTATAAAAATAGTGACATACTCGGGGTCAATTTTCGTACAGGATACAGGAGAATTGAGGAGAGTTGGCAGAGTGGTCGAATGCGGCGGTTTCGAAAACCGTTATCGTCGTAAGACGATCGGAGGTTCAAATCCTCCACTCTCCGATGAATTTCGCGACAAGCGAAATTCATCGGATACTGAACGAGCGTAACGCGGCGACAAGCCGCGTAGCGAGTGAAGTATCTCAAGCTGATACTCCGATAAGGGAAATTTTACGGACACTGAAGCGAGCGTTAAACGCCCCGACAAGGGGCGTAGCGAGTGAAGCATCTCGGCCATCTTCAGAAATGAATAAAAACGTTTACAATAGTCCTTGGTTCGTCTATATTGCTGAATGCAAGGATAAGACTTTATATACGGGTATAGCTTTAGATGCTAAGAAACGTATCAAAGCGCATAATACGACGAATCAGTGCCGTTATACCCGGTTTCGTAAACCTTTAAAGCTTGTGTATCAGGAATTATACGCTAATCAGAATTCAGCGTTCAAACGCGAACTAGAAATCAAAAGCTTTACAAGAAACAAGAAGCTAGAATTGATTAAAAAATTTTGGAGAGGTGCCGGAGCGGTCGAACGGGCATGTCTGGAGAACATGTGAGCCGCAAGGTTCCCAGGGTTCGAATCCCTGCCTCTCCGTTTAGTCTTTTACGTTAAGTCTAAACGCTGCAATATAGTCCCACCAAAGTTAACGCAAATTGTATTAAAATCAGGTAGTTACATAGCAAGAAAAGTATAGCCATTTCAAGATATCACAATATCTCTGAAGTGGCTTTTTTCTTATTTTGGTGGTGGATTGGTGGTTTTTTTTGACTTGCGGTTAGGCATATTCCAATTGCAAGGTTAGTTTTGATTTATCTAATGTAACGTCTTGAAATATTATTATGCCTGATAAGGAATACAAATGGGAATCAGTAGCTTAGAAAAAGTGGAAGGCTTTAGTGAGCTTGTTAAGTCGCGCAAATGGGATATATTCCTTAGCACAACCTTCAGGAGACCAATGAAGACTATCACCATAATACAGAATGGCCAGCCGAAAGAAGTTGAGGTTTGGCTAGATGATAAGGTAAGCGCAAGGAAGGAGTTCCAGTTTTTCTTTAGCCATCTTAACTATGCCGTGAATTTCTTTGATAAATATATGCTGGCTTTAGTTTGTTTTGAAAGGGCTTACCCTGGAGCAAGGCTCCACATCCATGCTTTAATTCAAGGTATATCTCCTTGCCTCTGCCGGATGCTCCAGAGCGAGTGCTTTGAATTTTTCGGAGAATCAGAAGTCAAGCCCTATGAGCCATTCAAGGGAGTCTCATTTTATTTCGGGTGGAAATATCTTAAGCCAGAATTGGTTGATTTTGATTTCTTGAGAATAAATGCACGAAGAAGAAAGGGGGCTTTAAATGGGAATACGCAAAGAACTGAAAAATAAAAAAGGGATGGTACGAAAGGGGATTGTGCGTCTTTGTGACCCGCGCGATGATAGGGTCGGAGGACTAGAAGAAAATGATGAGGATGATTTTGAAAAACCCTCCCCTCAAAAGATTGGCACAACCACTGAAGAAAACCAAGGGGAGAAAAATCAGCATAATTCTAAATAAGAGAAAGGGTTAACTATTATAATTTTCATGTCAAAAATGTCACAAATTTGCCATATCGGCAGCTTTTAAAGAAAAAGGAGGGGGCTATGTTAACGGTAGCATTGTATGGGCGTGTGAGCAAAAATGATGAGTCGCAAAATCCTGAAAACCAGTTATTGCCATTGCGGGAGTTCGCTAAGACTTTAGGTGGGGAGATAGTTGAGGAATATGTTGATTGTGCATCGGGCGGAAGCTCAGGTAGAGTAAATTTCCTCCGTATGCTTGATGATTCAGCTAAGGGGAAGTTTAATTTGCTCCTCATGTGGAGTTTGGATAGGTTTTCCCGCGAAGGGATTTCAAATACTCTTGGTTATCTTGCGCGCCTTGAACGGAATGGCGTGGCTATTAAATCGTTGCAGGAGTCGTGGCTTGATACCCGCGACGTAGGCGTAGGACGGCTTCTTTTGGCGATATTCTGCTGGATAGCGGAGCAGGAGCGCAGGCGTATCAGGGAACGCACTCTGGCGGGCTTAAAGCGGGCTAAGGAAGCAGGGAAAACGCTTGGTAGGCCTGAAGGGTCAAAGGATAAGAAGCGCAGGCGTAAATCAGGTTATAATATGCGTTGGACGCAGGATAAACAATCCTCCCCCTTAAAAACGCCTGTTTCTGCCGTATGATTATTTAGAATAAATAAACGGTCGTTTATTTAAAGGTAGAGATTTAACCTTGAAGATAGTCTCATTTCTGTTATAATAACTTCAAAAGGTATTTATGATATATATAGCAATGAAATATTATATAGGGTAATTTAAGATTAAGGCGTCTGTTTTCTGCGACGCCATTTTTATTTTAGTAACTTAGGTTTAAAAAGGCTCAGATGAATGCGGATAAAAGAAAAACTCCTCCAGCCAAAGACTTAAAAATTCTCTATATACGAAGCGGCAATCGGTGTGCTATACCAAGTTGTAGAAAGGAATTAGTCATTAACAAAACCACCGAAGATGGGGAGTCAATAATTGGTGAAGCGGCTCATATTAAAGGGGAAAGAGAAGGCGCAGCGCGTTATGATTCTGCCATGACAGATGAACAAAGAAATTGTCATGAAAATTTAATTTTTGTATGCAGAGATTGTCATAAAATTATTGATGACCAGGAAAATACATATACAGTTGAAAAGCTTATTGAAATTAAGGAGCAACATGAAAAATGGGTATTAGAATCTACGCAAAAAGAAATTATAAATGTTACTTTTGCAGAACTCAGCGTTGTTACGAATTATTTGGCTTCAGCTAATTTTGTTTCAAGTAGTTCATATACGGTTGTTCCGCCAAGGCAAAAGATTGCAAAGAATAAATTATCTGGAGAGGTTGATAGGTTGATAGTAATGGGACTAACGCAGGCAGAACAAGTCGGGGATTTTATAAATAAATGTATTGATATCGATTTTGGAAAACGTCTTAAACAGGGTTTTGTCGCGGAATATGAGCGTTTGAAGAATGAAGAGAGAATTGATGGAGATAACTTATTCTTTAGTCTTCTCGACTTCGCTTCTAATAAAAGCAATGATTTTACAAAAAGGGCGGCTGGGCTAGCAGTTTTAGTTTATTTATTTGAGAAGTGTGAGGTTTTTGAAAAATGATTCTTCCGGATAAGCATATTAAGTTATCAAATTCAATATTAAATGTAGGCGCTCTACTTCTAAAATATATTGGTGAAGGAAAAACAGTTAGTTCTTTGTGGGATGAGTCACGCAGGTCTCCGGAGATAAAGACTTTTGACAAATTTAGCCTTGGTTGCGATTTACTTTTTATCTTCGGTCTTATTGAGTTTAAAGATGGGTTATTGAAGAAAGCAGAAAGATGATTTATTCAATTAAATGCGATAAAGAGTCTTTTAAAAGAGTAGACTTTGAGCCAGGCTTCAACGTAATTCTTGCAGAAAGAACAAAAGAATCTACAAAGAAAGACTCAAGAAATGGACTCGGTAAATCAACGCTTATCGAAATAATACATTTTTGCTTAGGGGCTAATAAAGGAGAAACCTTAAGTAAAACTGTTTTGGATAATTGGACTTTTACCTTGGATATAGATTTGGCATGTAAGAAATATTCCGTGACGCGCAATACTTCAAAGACAAATACAATCGTGATAGAGGGTGATTGTGAGAATTGGCCTATAAGGCCAGATTTAGATAAGAAAAGCGGCAAACAAATAATGTCTGTTAGAAACTGGAATAGGATTTTAGGCGTTTTAATGTTTGGCCTACAGCCTTTTTATGATGATTTAAAATATGTTCCTACCTTTAGGAGTTTAATTTCTTATTTTATAAGACGTAACGGACAGAGCGGAGCGTTTTTAAATCCATTTCAACAGTATAAAAGTCAAAAGGAGTGGGATAAACAGCTAAACAATGCGTTTTTACTTGGTTTGGGTTGGGAATACGCTTCTAAATTGCAAGTATTTAAGGATAGATTGAAAGTTCTCAGTCAAATAAAACAAGAAGCTCAGTCAGGGATACTCCAAAATCTTATAGGTACGATTGGTGAAATGGAAGCATTGAAGATTAGATTGGAATCACAAATAAAGCAAGGAAAGGAACAATTAGACAATTTTAGAGTTCATCCGCAATATAGTAAGATAGAAAATGAAGTTAATCAATTAACGCAAGATATTCATAAATTGGTCAATTCGAACGTAACTAATAAAAGGCTTCTTGAACATTACACAATAGCTTTACGAGAAGAGAAAGAAGCTGACCCGCAAGCCGTAACTGATATTTACAAAGAGGCCGGCTTAATAATCCCTGATTCCATCACTAAAGATTTAGAAACTGTCCTATCTTTCCATCGGCAGATTATTACCAATAGAAAAGATTTTCTTGCTTTGGAAGTTAAGCGCATTGAAAATGATATTGTTAAAAATGAGCAAAACATACAAAGTTTTTCTATTAAGCGTGCTGATTTAATGCAAGTCTTAGAGAAACATGGTGCATTGGAGGAGTATACTGAACTACAAAATATTCATCAAAGAAGCATTGCGGAACTGAATGATGTCGAAATAAGGATAGACAATCTTAAGAAATTTGAGCAAGGTAGGAGTGCAGTTACGGTTGAGCAAGAGCTTCTTAATCAGCAGGCAGTTGTAGATTTGAGCGAACGAAAAAAACAAAAGGAAGAGGCAATTCTATTATTTAATTCTAATTCCCAAGCGCTTTATCAGGCGCCAGGTATTTTATCAATAGATATCTCAAAGACAGGATTTCAGTATGGAGTCAAAATAGAACGGTCTGGGAGCTACGGCATAGGGAATATGAAGATATTTTGCTACGACCTTATGCTTGCTCAGACTTGGGCTAAGAAGAACCCGAATTCCACCTATCTTATACATGATAGTATTATTTTTGCAGATGTTGATGAGAGACAAAAAGCCTTGGCATTAGAATTAGCCAAGAACGAATCAGAAAGACTTAACTTTCAATATATTTGTACTCTGAACTCGGATGCTATTCCTAAAAATGATTTTAGTCCAGAATTTAATTTAGATAAATATGTTAGGAAAACTTTTACTGATGCTACGGAAGATGGTGGACTTTTGGGTAAGAGATTCTAAATAAATCATGTATATTTTCCGATGAGTAACGGTCTCTTTTACAAAGATGAATATTTGTTTCATATAACGCACATAAAAAATCTACCCGCGATATTAAAAAAAGGAATTCTATGCAAAAATCAGCTTAGTGTTGAAAGAATCGGCTATGTAGATGTTGCTGATAGCGATATACAACAAGTACGGGCGCACAAGTGTATACCAGGCACAGAATACACACTACATGATTGTGTTCCATTATTTTTTGGCGCGCGTCCTCCAATGCTATTGGCACTAAAAGCCAGAGGTATTTTGCAAGAAGAAATTGTATACATAGTTGTTGATTGGAATATTATTAAACAGCCAACAACATGGTTTACTGATGGGAATGCTAGGTCAATAAGGACAACCGAATTTTTTCAGGGAATATCACATATCGATAAAATTGATTGCGATGCTGTTGATGCTTACTATTGGTCGGATAAGGGGGATGATTTTAAACGTAAAAAACAAGCAGAAGTATTAAAACTTAATAAAGTTTCATTAGATGAAATCGCTGGTTTTATAGTGTATAATAATATAGCAAAAGAAAAGGTTACAGAAATACTTAATTCTCAACAGGTCAGGAACAAGGATGTAGTTGTCGGAGGAGGATTTTATTACTAATGATTAGGTTTCTTAAGGGTGATATATTTCAGTCTAAAACGCAGACTCTTGTTGCTACAGTTAATTGCGTTGGAATCATGGGGAAAGGCTTAGCAAAAGAATTTCGCCAACGATTTCCTGAAATGTACAAAGAATACGCTAAAGCATGTAAAAAAGGAGAACTACAGAGAGGGCGCCTGTATTTATATAAAGATTTACATGGGCAGATATTATGTTTTCCTACAAAAGATAATTGGAAAGGGCCTTCTAAATATGAGTTTATTGAAGATGGGCTCAAGGCTTTAACAAAAAACTATGAAAAATGGGGAATCACTTCAATTGCAATACCTCCGCTTGGTTGTGGAATGGGAGGATTAAATTGGGATAAGGTTCGTGATTTAATCGAAAAACATCTTTCAAAGCTACCAATCGATATTGAAGTTTATGAACCTCTCGAAAGTGGAGACCGTATTCCTCCAAAGAATCCATTTAAAAATATGGATAAAGTTAAACTAACTCCTTCATCAGTTTACACCGGAGAAATGATAAGAATCGCACGTAAAGTATTTCCTTCAGGAATACCAATCAGTAGGTTTTTGTTGCAAAAAATCGCATTTTTTTCACAGATGGCCGGAGTACCAATAAAACTTAAGTTTCAAAAATATAAATTAGGCCCATTTGATTATGCATTAACATTTAACGTAGACAGATTAGAGGGGTTGTATGTAAGAGATGAATCGCCTACTCTAACTAAATCAAATCTTGTTATTCTCGATGAAAATAAATGGCTAAAGGCAATTGAAAAATTAGATTTAGACCTTAATTCAATAAGAGAGAAGATTAATGAGGCAGTTAGCTTTCTTAGTCAATATTCAATACCTCAAATAGAACTATTGTCTTCAGTGTTGTTAGCATGGGTTTCGTTAGTATCAGGGGGACAGTCGGGAACAACAGAAGAAGTGGTCAATTGTATTCAAAACTGGAAATACCAGAAATTTAGCAATGAAGAGATTATCGAAGCGTTAGAAGTGTTGATTAAAAAGGGCTGGCTAAATCCACACGAACCCAATGAAAACACTATAATTCTCGCCTTCCATAATGGTAAAACGTAAGGCCTATAATCCCCATAGCATCTATAAATTGTAGAAAAATATTGAATATGTTAGAAAAACGCTTCATCGGAGCAAAAGAACTCTCCGGATATTTAGATGTTAGCGTAAATACCATACGTTCTTGGATTTGGCAAAGACAAATTCCATATTTTAAGATAGGACGACTTGTTAAATTTGACGTGAAAAAGATAGAAGGTTGGCTTAAAGATAGGGAGGTTAAAGTCTTTTCAGAATAGGATTTATTTGAAGTCCAATAGTTTTGGAATGGAAATTTCGAAAGCTTTGGCGAGTTTTTCTAATGTGTTTAAAGTAGGCGAAGAAGGTTTCTTGCTTTCCAGCCGCTGAATATATTTATATTCCAAGTCCGCTAATTCTGCCAGCGCTTGTTGCGTTATCTTCTTTTTCTTCCGCAAGTCTTTTAGGTGCCTTCCGAATTCGGTATTTATATTTTCCACGCCATAATTGTCTCATAAAAATCCTTGTCTTGACACCCACGATAGTAGGTGCTACAATCTGCTTGAATATCAATTGGTTATATTCAAAGCGATAATAAATAGACAAAAAAAGGAACACTTTATGAAGAAATGCCCGAAGTGCGGAACACTGAATAATCTAGATGCCTTTAGATGCAAAAATGAGGATTGTTCGGAGATATTGCCACAAAACCAATCGGAAGAAATAACTACCGATAAAAGAAAATGCCCATATTGTGCCGAAGAAATACAACCCGAAGCAATTAAGTGTAAGCATTGCGGAGAATTTATCAGCCAAGGAGAAAGCGAAGGAGCGGTAAAGAAAGAATCCACAGATACCAAAGACATAAAAGGGAAGGGAATGGCTTTAGCTTTTGGCGCAGGTATGGCTATGAGCGGTTGTTTCTTTTTGGTGGGGATACTTTTATGTTTAACAGGAATACTGCTGCCAATAGGCATTATTTTTATTATTATAGGGATAATAGTGCTTTTTCTGTCTCCATTTTTTGGGTCGACAAGCATTGAAGGAGACTGTCCTTACTGTAATGCTAAAGTAATCAGCTCGGTTTCAAAAGAGGGTGGAGTAAATTGTCCGACTTGTCAAAAAAGAATTGTAGTCCGTGATAAGAAATTTTTCAAAGCATAGATATTGCCACAGAATTAACATTAGCCAAATATTAAATTACCTCCTAAATAAAAAATCCTAGAAAAATACTTGACAAAAATAATTAATTGTTGTAAATTATAAACACACGCAACATTGCGTATATCCAGGAGTGAAGATATATATGCGTAGAGTATGGTATGGAAAAGACGAAAAGCGAGTTACCGAACTTTTGAATAAGTATTCAAAGAGCGGTAAAATTCCTTTATCAGAAGTCCACGATTGGTATGAAAAGAATAAAGGAATACCAATAAGGACTTCTCAGTGGTATGTACAAGAGGAATTTATCCCCGCGCCTTCTTATAAGGGAAGAGAGGGATATTACTCTTTAGAAGATTTTAAAATCGTAAGGGAAACGATTTATATCATCGGCTGGATTAAGAGCAGTTCTAAAGTCAAGATTACAAGGCTGAAGCGAGTATTAAAGAAATATGCTAAAGACCGCCAGGCAATATTAAACACCTTGTTGAATCTGGTTGAAGAGTTTCCTATATATTCCACAGATGCTGTTGATGAAGAAGACCGCTATGATATTTTTTGTGATATGCTCTGGAAAGAAGTATTTGACAGATTGGATAAAGGCGTGAATTTAAAAACTCTGAAGTTAACTGAAATCGCGGAAGAAGTTCGTAAGAAAATAGGGGGATAAATTTTTTTACTATAATATACGCAATATTGCGTATATTTGTCAGGAGGGGAAATATGGGATTTGATAGGGTCAAGTTAAAAGCCATGTTAATGCGTAAAAACATCTACCAATATGATTTTGCGAATAGACTCAATGTAACTGAGTCCTATTTAAGTAAGATTCTTAAAGGTAGGATTAAGCCAGGTAGTAAGTTGATTGCCAGAATGTCAATTATCCTCAAAAATAAATAAAAGGATTTTATTTTGTTTGATAGTTTGTTTCAAGTAGCGGAGGGGAGTGAAGAAATGGAAGAAATACTTTTGGTGGAAGATATCGCAAAAGCCTTGCATATAAAACCCAATACGATTCATAGTAAGCGATGGCAAGAAAAATCAGGTTGTCCGCTAATAAAAAGAGGCAAGAGGTTATATTCTTCTTCTCAGGATTTCTGGAATTGGTTTAAGGGCGACAGGAGACAATGAAACGATATAATGGTGTAAGAGTTATAGAAGAAGGTAAGGTCTATGAAGTAAACTTTCGTCCTTTTAAGAAGGCCGGTAGGATTTTCAGGCGCGTGGAGGCTGCTTCTAAGCAAGAAGCGTCTATTAAACGTTCAGATTTGATGGCTAAGGCAGGGAAAGAAGCTTCAGAGGGTAAAATTGATTACTCAAGTTCAGATTTCTCTAAAGCGCTTGGAGATTTAATCGCAGATGTGATGGCTGATGACCGTTCCGGAACCACAGAGGCGAATTTTAGGAAGAAAGCAGGAAAGTATCGCAATGTTTTTAATAGAATGTTCCATGATTTTAAAAATGTAAGGTTTCCTACGATAAGAACTCCAAGTCAATTAACCTTACCATTTTTTACCCACTACAAGAACTACTATTGCAACGAATTGGGCAAGGCACGAGGTTGGAGGCAAGAATTAACTACGATTAAAGCGTTAATGAGGCGTCTTTATAAACTTGGGTATTGTAATGAACAGGTAATAATTGCTTTGAAAGAAATCAAGAAGCCACCAGCGACACAAAAAGAATATCCTGATATCCCAGAAGATAAGATGCGAGAGCTTTTTAATTTTATAAAAAGAGATAGGATGGATATGTTCCGGCCAATATATTTTATGCTTAGAACTGGCAGAAGAGTTGAAGAGACAACCAAGATAGAGAGGCGAGATGTAAAATGGGAGTAAATAGGCTAAGACTTTTGAGAATTGACATTCGAGCTGAGACCACCAAAACCAAAGAGAAGGCTCCTCTTGATATATTTGATAAGGAGTTGGAAGATTTTATCAGGGATTCGTATCAAGATAGTTCTAACCATCAGGCTCCGAATCTATTCCTTAATAGGCAAAACAAAAAGATTAATCAAAGATGCATCTGCAAATATTTGAAGCAAACAAGCAAGAACATAATCGGTGTCCAGATTACGCCACACTATTTTAGGCATAGATTTTGTACAGAGTGCGGGAAGAAGAATCTTTCTATTCCCGATGTTAAGGCAATATCAGGGATAAAGGATACAGATGTGTTATTGAAATATTATACCCATAGTACTATCGATGGTAAGGCAAAAGTTCTTGAAGCAACGAGGATATGATGGTATGATTATGACAATATGTAGTTATTTTGGTGGTTTTTTTGGTGGTGAGAGAGGCATTTTGAGCACAAAAGGAATTTTGTCCCTGCCTCTCCGCCATTTTTGCAGTAATTTATATTAGGCAAAAATGGCGAGACCTCGCCCGCCGCAAAGCGGCGAGGCGGGTCCGTCATGCAGCAATGAATATGCATTACGTTTATATTTTACTCAATGAGGCTAAAACAAGAACGTATACCGGCGTTGCCGATGATGTTAATAAGCGATTAGCGTTGCATAATGCCGGGAGAGTCAGAGCGTCACTCCTATATCGACCGTATAACATAATACATACAGAAGAGTTCGAAACACTCAAGGAAGCTAAGCAGAAGGAAAAATTTTACAAATCAACGACAGGGCGCCGAAGAATAAAAGAAATGTTCTTTAGTCCGCAATTACACTAATCATGGACGCGAACCCTACAATAACAATAATGTGTTTGATGGGAGACGGGAATATGAAAAAATTTATATTGCTAATGTTTTGTTTTGGGCTATTCGGATGCGCTACTGTTCAGTCTTTTGGACAAAAGTCAACATTATTAAAAGTTGGTATGACGAAAAACGAAGTTATCCAGATTTTGGGCTGTCCTAAAACCACCTCAGTTAGAAAATCAGATGATGGGGTTGAAGAAAGATGGATGTATTGGTCGAAGAAAATGATTGGATATGTGGTTTTTGATGATCCCAATATGGCTGGGTCGAGCAATCGTTTGGCTGTAACTTTCAAAAATGATTTATTGCAGTCGTGGGGCGACCAATTAGATTTCACTAATATGATGGGACAAACCACAGAGAATATGAAAGAAGTTATGAAAAATATGCAACCTATCCGGGTTGAACAGAGAGTGTATCAAGGTGATAAGCCCAATACACGACAATGAGCAGTTGCTGGTAGAAAGAATGAAGAAGCATTGGTTTATGCGGGCTTGTGGGATTTGTCTATGACGATCTCATGATTAGATAAGCTCAAGGTAGCCTTAATCGAGGATAATATTTAGTCAGATTACATAGTTGTAGCAAGGTTCTAAATTTACCGGTTCTTTAAGTTTTATTGGTTTATTGAATACGGGTTCGTCTAGGGCGATAAGCCAACCATATCGCGTTTACGATGGATTTTTATAAGTAGCGGTATCTCAACTGGTCGTAGGATTCGCATTTCGTCCACGATTACCCGATTAGACTATACATCCGCATCTCTTTATTTTTATAATGAGATGTGGAGTGATAAAAAATGGCATAATTATGTGACTAATTTGGTCTATGCCTAGAAGACAAACTGAAAATAGCGTATTTTGGCCCTCAGTGATAAAATATATTGCTGAGGGTTTTGTTTTAATAAGATAAATAAGAAAGTGAGAACAGGGTAGGATTCAGATTATTGAAAGGTAGGAGCTAATGGAAAGAAAAAAAGTGTTGGGATTCTGGGATCTTATCCTTTTTTCGTTTTGCGCGATTTTCGGGATAGAGGCCATAGCAACTTCCGCCGCTATCGGGCCTTCGGCGATATCCTGGTGGTTGATATGTATTGTCGGTTATTTTCTTCCCTTTGGTTTGATCGCCGCAGAATTAGGCGCTGTTTATCCCGAGCAAGGCGGTATTTATATCTGGATTAAAAAAGGATTAGGGAAAAAATGGGCAGCTAGAAGCATTTGGTATTACTGGGTTTCTTTACCGTTGTGGGTACCTGCAATATATATCGCGATTGCGGAAATTATCGGGCACATGTTCTTCCCGAATATGAGCCTTTGGGCGCAAATATCAATAGGGATTATAATGATATGGATGGCGGTCGGGATTAATCTATGCCCGCTTAAGATATCAAAATGGGTGCCTAACTTTGGTACAGTTATAAGGCTTATAGTTATAATAGGGGTGCTCGCTACGGCAGTAATATATTTTTTGAAGAATGGGCGTTTTGCTAATGAGATCAATCTGGGAAATATAATTCCCAATTTAAATGCGGCCATCGCGTTCATTCCGATAATTATATACAACCTGGAAGGTTGTGAGCTTATATCTGCAGCCTCCGGGGAAATGAAGAACCCTGCGCGCGATATCCCCAAAGCAGTTATCTTGTCTGCTATTGCGATAGCGTCATTGTATTTGATTACAACGTTTGCGGTTTGGATAGTTATCCCTGTTTCCGAAATAAATGTTGCCAGCGGAATACTTCAGGTATTTACAATTACATTTAGCGGTCACTGGATACAGCAGGCCATTACTGTGGTTTTGGGCTTTCTTATTTCAGTCACTCTTTTTGCGGAAATAGTCACCTGGAATTTGGGAGAAAACCGGACAGTTGCCGAAGCCGCTAATAACGGAGGATTGCCCAAGGTATTGGGAAAGATGACCAAGAATATGGCGCCGATTGGCGCTTCGGTAGTATCGGGGCTGATTTCCACCGTTGTGATTATTATTTACGGGTTTATCGCCAAAAATGCAGGGGAGCTGTTCTGGCATGTGGTTTCTTTCAGCCTTATTGTCGGGCTATTTTCATATTTAATGCTTTTTCCAAGCTTTATTATCCTAAGAATAAAGGATAAAAACATTAAAGGGGCTTATCGAGTGCCGGGTGCGGACTGGTTTGCGATACTTCTTGCGGTTATGGCAGAGGTATTTATTTTGATAGCGTTATCGGTATTGATTATACAACCGGGGCATGATTTTATGAGGGTTGCTTTGCCGGTCATTATTGGAGTATTGGTAACCGTTATTGCCGGAGAAATCTTAGTAAGGCATTCATCCGGAGTTTTTGAATCAGGCAATAAATGCGGGTGAGCTAACCGGAGCCTTGTGTTCAAAATGCCCCCATTTTAGTAAAAGGTATCTGATTGATGAAGCCAGTAGGTTGCGTTTTGTCTTTGTAGCCCTTGGTTACTAGGCAACTAATCAGCGGGATAGAGGGGCGTTCCCTGTTTATTATAGGAAGACAGCGGTATGTTTTACAAAATTCTTATTGTCATTTTCTTAACCCTTTCAATCTTTATATTTACAGGAGAGGCCTATTTGAGGAATTTTAGTTCTTACGGAGTAGAATATTTTATAGAATTTGAGCTAGGTGTAAAAAAGGATGTTGAAAGCGAATTAAATTTCATACCTTATGACGCTTTAGATGCTTTGCTCAAAGGGGAGAAAGATTCAGCGCATGAAAGCAGTCAAAATGGGCTAAGGGCCTGCAGGATAATTGTATTGGGCGATTCTGTCGCTTGCGGAGGGGAGATGGATCATAGAGAATTAAAATTCTCGGATCAAATGAAAGAAATCCTGCGGCAGAATTATCCGGATGTTAACTTTGATGTTTTAGTTTGCGCTGCTGGCGGATGGAGCACAACCCAGGAGGTTATCGCTTACAGGAAGTATTGCCAGGATATACGGCATGACCTGGTAATACTTGCTTATTGCCAAAATGATGATGCGGAAGCTTATCAGCGGATAAGAAGGATAGGCGGCCGGAACGTTCTGGCTTTTTATAAAACCGGGGTTCCATACATATCTTTAGTCCCTTTTAATAAATTCTTTACGGAAAAATTGTTGATAGCAAGATTCATAAATGAACATTTGATAAAATTATTACAGCGTTGCCGCTTATCTTTTTATATCGGCCACTGTTTAATCCGAGATGATAAAATTTACCTTGCCTTTAGGAAATTATACACATTGACAAGATCGAAAAATATTCCTGTTCTAGTGGCGGTTTTTCCGCATCTGACTGAGAAATCGTATGCGCATGATGCAAGGATTTCGGGCTTGATACAGAAATGGTGCAAAGAATTCGGTTGGGGGTATGTCAACCTTCAAAAACCATTTAAGGGTTATGGGTTGAGAGCGCTTAGGGTGAATCTAAGAGACGATATTCATCCGAATAGCTTGGGCCACAGAATTGCTGCGGAAGTAATTGCCGGGGAGCTGCAACAGACGGCAGTTATTAAGAATATCGTTAACTCCGAAAAGAATTAACAAGTAAACTTTTGCGTAAAATTTGCTCCATCAGCCAAAAGGAAAAAAATCCGAAGAAACTATCCTTATACAACCGGGATAATAGAAGAGTGGGAAAATATATTGACAACAATCCGAAAATATGTTAAAGTTTCTTAGTAATACATTTCATACTAGTTATACAAAGCAACATTTGTAGGAATTAGAAAGAAGAAGGGGGCGTTAGAAAATGGCCAGTTCAAAAAAGTTTTACGGTAAAGTTCCTGTAGGCAGCAAAGGGCAGATTGTCATTCCGGCAGAAGCCAGAAAAGCGATGGATATCAAGCCGGGAGACAATGTAATTATTATTTCCGGGCCGCCGCATTATGATAAAATAATGAGCCTTGTCCCTGAAAATGAATTTAACAAGTTTTTAAAATTCTTTGAAGAGCACATAATCGATTTAAAAGAAGCAGTTTCTAAATAATAACGGGAATGTAAGGTTATTCTGGAGAGAAAATGCAAAGTAAAATTAATAATATAATAATAATTTTAGGTATTTCATTTATGTTTTGTCCTGTAATCGGCTGCTCGCCTGAAAGCAAACCGGCGGTTAATCTTGCGGAAGTGGATGTGTATAATATAAGCTCTGAACGCGCTGTCATTACAACTGAATTGCCCGGACGCACATCTGCTTTCATGATCGCAGAAATCCGGCCCCAGGTCAGCGGGCTTATTCAGAAACGTTTGTTTACCGAAGGCGCGGAAATTAAGAGCGGGCAAGTGCTTTACCAAATTGACCCTGCTCCGTTTCAGGCAGCCTATGACAAAGCCAAAGCTAACCTGCCGGCTCTGCAGTTGAGAGCTGAGCGTTACAAGGAAGCGTTGATTGATAAAGCAGTCAGCCAGCAGGAATTCGATGACGCGGATGCCGCTTTCAAGCAGGCTCAAGCGGAATTGGAAACCGCCAAGATTAATTTAGGATATACAAGCGTGCTTTCTCCGATTAACGGCCGTATAGGAGCTTCCAGCGTTACCGAAGGCGCTATAGTGACGGCGTATCAATCAATTCCATTGGCAACAATTCAGCAGCTGGATCCTATTTATGTGGATATTCCGCAATCTACCACAGAATTGCTTCGCCTGCGGCGCAGCCTTGAAGGGGGAAGCCTTAATCATGATGAAGCAAGCCAGAATAAAGTGAAGCTTATACTTGATGACGGCACAGCTTATCCTTTAACCGGGACGCTTCAGTTTCAGGATATAACAGTTGACCCGACGACCGGAGCGGTTATCCTGCGGGTAATTTTCCCCAATCCCAATGGCGTGCTTTTGCCGGGAATGTTTGTCAGGGCAGTTATTACCGAAGGGATAAATGAACAGTCTATACTTGTGCCGCAGCAGGCAGTTTTCCGCAACCCTAAAGGCGAAGCCTATGCCTGGATTGTTACTGCCGAAAATAAAATTCAGCAGCGTATGCTTACGCTCCAGCGGGCTATTGGCGATAAATGGCTTGTTTCCTCCGGCCTTAATTCCGGTGACCGGGTGGTTATCGAGGGTGTTCAAAAAATCAAGTCCGGCACTTCAGTAAAAATTGTTTCAAACATGCCTGGCCCGAACTAAACGGAGAATTCATGTTATCCAAATTTTTTCTTGAACGTCCGGTTTTTGCCTGGGTAATTGCCATTCTGATAATGGTGTTGGGCGGTTTGGCTATTTATACTTTGCCGATTGCTCAATATCCGCCCATTGCTCCGCCGTCCATCCGGATTACCTCTCTTTATACCGGAGCTTCAGCCGAAACAGTAGAAAACACCGTTACTCAGATAATCGAACAGCAGATGACCGGCTTGGATAAAATGTTATATATGGCCAGCTCAAGCGACGCTTCGGGCGCTTCCACTATTGAATTGACCTTTGCTCCCGGGACTGACCCGGATATTGCCTGGACCAAAGTGCAAAACAAGCTTCAGCTGGCAATGCCTCGGCTTCCGGACACAGTGCAGCGCAGGGGTGTTTCAGTTCAAAAGTCCACCCATAATTATCTTTTGATTGTGGGTTTGGTTTCTGAAGACGGCAGTATGACCGATATTGATTTACGCGATTATATGCTTAGCGTTATTCAACCGGTTCTTGCGCGCGTGCCCGGGGTCGGCGAAGCAGAGGGGTTTGGAAGCGAATACGCTATGCATATCTGGTTTGACCCCAAGAAATTGACTAGTTACGGATTGACGGTAGGGGATGTTATCAAAGCTTTGCAAGATTACAATGTTGAGGTTTCCGGAGGGCAATTCGGAGGCGCTCCGGCTGTAAAGGGGCAGCGCCTGAATGCCTCAATTATCATTCAGAACCTGCTTAAGACTCCCGAAGAATTCTCTAATATCCCGATTCGCATTAATCCCGATGGTTCGACTATCCGGATTAAAGATATAGGGTATACAGAACTGGGCAGCGACCAGTCGGATACGAAGGTTTACTTTAATAAAGGCCAGCCATCCTCGGCTATCGCTATAAGGCAGGAACCCGGAGCCAATGCCTTAAAGACTGTCGACGGGATCAAGGCAAAGATGGAAGAGTTGAGCCGTTATTTTCCTCAAGGGATGAAAGTGATTTATCCTTATGATACAACGCCTTTTACTCTTGTAGCCATTAAAGAAGTATTTAAAACTTTGTGTGTAGCCATACTCTTGGTTTTTCTGGTTATGTATTTGTTTATGGGCAATATCCGGGCAACACTTATCCCGACGATAGCTGTGCCCATAGTCTTGCTGGGGACTTTCGCGACTTTGAGCTTCTTCGGCTATTCGATTAATATGCTTACCATGTTTGCCATGGTTTTAGCCATTGGTTTATTGGTAGATGACGCTATTGTCGTAGTTGAAAACGTGGAGCGCCTGATGAGCGAGGAAGGGCTTTCGCCCCGGGAGGCTGCGGCAAAATCCATGGAGCAGATTACTCCCGCGCTTATCGGTATAGGCCTGGTGCTTTCAGCAGTCTTTGGGCCGATGGCTTTTTTTACCGGATCCACCGGAGTTATTTACCGGCAGTTTTCCATAACGGTTATCGCTTCAATGCTGCTTTCGGTTGTAGTAGCTTTAATCCTGACGCCGGTTCTTTGCGCTTCGCTTTTGAGGCCTGTGCCTAAAGGGCATCAGCCGGCAGAGAGCGGATTTTGGCTTCTGCGTCCTTTCTTCCGCAAGTTCGACCAGATTTTCTTTTGGATCCGCGATAAGTACGTACAATTGGTGGGGCATTCTTTTAATAAAAACATTCCTTATATAATTGCCTATTTTCTGATTGTAGCGGCAATGTTGTTTGTGTTTTTCCGGATGCCTACAGGTTATTTACCGGATGAGGATCAGGGAGTCGCAATCATTATGGCCAATTTGCCTTCAGGGTCTACTCTTGAGCAGTCTGAAGCAGTAATGGATAAAGTCCGGCAATATTTTGTCGATAAGGAGAAAGATGCAGTTGAATCAATTTTGACTATTGCCGGAGTTAACCAATCCGGACACGGGCAAAATACCGGTATGGCCTTCATCAAGTTGAAAGATTGGGATTTACGCAGGAAGGCGAGCTTAAAGGCGGATGCCATAGAAGACCGGGCCATGAAAGAATTCGCTAATTATAACGAGGCGCTGGTTTATGTATTTTCTCCTCCTGCTATCATCGAGTTGGGTAATGCCAAGGGTTTTGATTTTCAATTGCAGGATCGCGGGGGAGCCGGACATGAAAAATTGATGGAAGCGCGCAGTAAACTTTTGGATATGGCGTCTAAGGACCCGCGCTTGACCCGCGTGCGGGCCAATGGATTAGAGGATGTGGCTCAATATAAGATCGACCTGGATTGGGAAAAAGCCGGAAGCCTGGGAGTTTCGATCGCTTCCATTCAAAATACTATATCCACTGCTTTTGGGTCCAGCTACGTTAATGATTTTGTCAAAGACGGCAGGATCAAGCACGTGGATATCCAGGCTGACGCGCCATACCGCATGCTGCCTGAAGACTTGAAAAACTTGTATGTGCGTAATTCAAAAGGAAAGATGGTGCCTTATTCTTCTTTTGCTTCCGGCCATTGGATTTTCGGGTCTCCGAAGTTAGAGCGTTATAACGCCTTTTCGTCCATTAATATACTGGGAGAGGCTGCTAAAGGCAGGAGTTCAGGTGAGGCAATGGACGCTATGGAAGAGCTTGCTTCAAAATTGTCCCGGGAGTTCGGTTATGACTGGACCGGGCTTTCTTATCAGGAGAGGCAGTCTGGATCGCAGGCCGGCCCGCTCTACGCTTTTTCAATTTTGATAATATTTCTATGCGTAGCGGCTCTATATGAAAGCTGGAGCATTCCCATTGTTAATTTATTAATGTTGCCGCTGGGCGTTTTTGGCGCCACGCTTTTAACCTTTCTGCGCGGAATGCCTAACGACGTTTATTTCCAAATCGGATTCCTTACGACTCTGGGCCTTTCTACTAAGAATGCCATTTTAATCATTCAGTTTGCCCAGCATCGCCTGGAGCATGGAGAAAATCTGATTGAATCAACCCTGGGAGCGGTAAAGACGCGTTTTCGCCCGGTTATCATGACTTCTTTGGCTTTCTTTTTCGGAGTTTTGCCGCTGGCAATATCCACCGGAGCCGGAGCCGGAGCCCAAAATGCCATTGGCACGGCAGTTGTCGGAGGTATGCTTTCAGCTACTTTCATCGACCTTATTTTTATCCCGCTGTTTTTTATCCTGGTAACCCGCTTTTTCGGCCGCAAGCTTAAGCCGCAGGCCGCGGTAGCCGGGCCTGACACTACGGATTTACAGAAGAAATAATAAAATGAAACGGATACTTATTATAATTTTGGGAATTATTTTCTTGAATGGCTGCGTTATGGCTCCAAAGTATAACCGGCCGGGTCCTTCTGTTCCTGGGGATTGGCCTAAGGGAGATGCTTATCCGCAAACGCAACCGGCAGCCAATGTTGTAGATGCCACGCAATTGAAATGGCGGGAGTTTTTTATTGACCCGAAACTCCAGCAGATCATTCAGATGGCGCTTCAGAATAACCGGAATTTACGTATTGCTGTTTTAAATGTGGAGAGGGCGCGGGCATTATACGGAATCCAGCGTTCGGAATTATTCCCGGTTCTTGACGCGACAGGAGCGTTATCCAAACAGCGTTATTCTTCGGATTTTCTAAATCCGGGGTATCCTAAGGTAGTTGAACAATACTCCGCTGACCTGGGAATTACTTCCTGGGAGATTGATTTTTTTGGCCGGATCCGCAGTTTGACCAAACAAGCCCTGGAAGAATATTTAAGTACGCAGGAGACCCGGCGCAGCGCGCAGATCGCGCTTATCTCTGAAGTGGCCCGGGCATATCTGTTTATTGCCAAAGTTGAGACTGACCTTAGTTTGGCGCGTTCAACTCTTAAAGCCCAGGAAGATTCTTACAATTTAGTCTTGCGCCGGTACAAAGCCAGCCTGGTAAGTGAAATAGATTTGCAGCGCGCGCAAACCCAGGTGGATACGGCCAGGGGAGACGTTATTCTTTATACCCAGAGGTTGGCCGAGTATGTAAATGCGTTGAATTTTCTTGCCGGAGCTCCTGTGCCGAAGGATCTCTTGCCTGTTAATTTAGATAGCGTCGCCCTTTTTAAAGATATTTTTCCCGGTTTATCTTCCGAGGTCCTTCTTAAGCGGCCGGATATCTTGGCTGCGGAACACGAATTAAAGGGCGCTTATGCCAATATTGGGGCAGCCAGAGCTGCTTTTTTCCCCAGTATTTCGCTGACTACAGCGCTTGGTTCGGCTAGCAGCGCCTTTACCAATTTGTTCTCAGCCGGCAGGGGCGCCTGGATTTATAATCCGCAAATTGTAATGCCTATTTTTGATATGCGGACTTGGGCCGCGTATAGGGTTAGCCGGGCAGACCAGAAAATCGCGCTGACCAAGTATGAGAAGGCTATCCAGACAGCTTTTAGGGAAGTGGCTGATATTTTGGCTATACAAGGTACGGTGGAGGCGCAGATAGCGGTGCAGCAGTCGATGGTTGATTCTGCGCAGAAAGTATATAGCCTGTCGGAAAAGCGCTACGCCAACGGCATTGATAGCTATTTAAGCGTTCTTGACGCGCAGCGGTCGCTGTATCGGGCGCAAAAAGAGCTTATCTTGATGCAGCTATACAAGCTTTCTAACCAGGTCCAGGCTTATGCGGCGCTGGGAGGAGGCGGATTGGATGATGCGGATGAGGGAAAGCGGACTAGCCGGGACTATTTGGAGGAAAAGGCTCTTTCCTTGTTGGATTCCGGGATTAGGAATCCGGAGCGCTGAAGGTTTTAAGCAAAAACCATAGAAATTAATCTGGTTCTGGCCTGTTTTTCACAGGCAACGTAGGCCTGCCCGGAATCGTTCATCATTGCCGATAGGCGTAAAAAATGTTATACTATATGTAGAAAAAAGGTTTATTTACTGTCTGGGCGATTGATTTAAAAGAAAAGGAGGCAAGTCATTCATTAATCAGCGGACATAAGGCATGGGGATAACCAAAGGGAAGGAGGGGCATATGTATAAAAATGTGCTGGGTCTATGTTTGGTTATTTTATGTCTTGCGATGGTCAGCTTGGCTTATGCCGGGAACGGAAAGGTAAATCCGTATAATGCGGGAAGGGGCCCTGTTGAACTGACAGTAGCAGAACAGGCTGCAATAGAACCCGAAGGGAAGATCGCCTATGATTCATTCCGGGCGATTATTTTTTGGCTTAGCCCCGGGATATTGCTCGTAGGAATATTTTACCTGTTCGGCAATTACCGAAAACTCGAAACAACTTGCGACAGGGAGATGGGGATACATAAAAGGATATTCCCCAAACTGGAGAGCAATATCTATGCTGTAAATCAGTGGGCTTTGCATAGGCACATTGTAATCGGTTTAATGTGCGTGATTTGCGCGATATTGTTCTATATGTATTTCAGGTAGCCGGCGGATTTACCGTTGATTGTTCCGGCCTTTAAAAAGCCGGATGGTTACGACGCAACTTACCAAGATAGAGGCGAGTTGCGTTTTTTTTGTATTTTGCGATACAATTTTGCGTAGAAATGATATAATCAGGCAATGAGGAAATTCGCCAAGATAATTAATATATTAATCGCGGTATTATTTATATTCAAGCCGTCCAGAGATAAAGCAGAGGCTGGCAAGCCGGCTGTTGATGAAACCAAATACGGTTCGGTTATGGTATCTTTGGATAAGAAGACCGGTTTGATCGAACCTCTAAAGATCAAGGTTGTTACTTCTAGGGTTAGCGTGATAAAAGGGACCGACCTATACGCTATGACCAGGCAGGCCATTGATGCTTTGGGTGGAATGAAAACGATAGTTAAAAAAGGCGACCGGGTATTCATAAAACCCAACTATATAACCGGAGGGCTAGACGGCCACGATCCTGTTTCTGCCGGAGAAATAGCTCATCCCGAGGTAGTCGCTTCAGTGGCTGAAGAGTGCGTAAAGGCCGGGGCCAAAGAGGTGGTGATTGGAGAATGGGTCGAGCGGCCGATAAAGATAAACTTTGGAGGAAAAGAAGGCAAAGAGGGCGCTCAGGTGCAGCGTTTAGTGGATCTGCTGAATAAAAAATACGGGCATAAGGTATTCCTGATAAATCTTATGGAGCATACGGTTTATTTCCGGTATTTTCCTTCGCGGACAAAATTGAATTTTTTGGCTATCCCCGATTTGGTCGCGGATGCCGATGTGGTTATTTCCATTCCTGCCTTGAAAACGCACCATAAACCGTCGCCGGTCAGCCTGGGGCTGAAAAATTTTATGGGGGTTATGCCCTCTTCTTTGTATGGAGAGCCCAGATATAAATTACATCATGCCGGTTTGCATCAGGTTATCGTAGATATAAATAAAGCAATCCAGCCGGATTTGGTGGTGGTAAGCGCGGCATTCGGGATGGAAGGGCCGGGGGCTTCTTTGTTCTTGAGGGGTAAGGCTGTGGATGTCAGTAAGAGAATAGGCGGGGCTTTGGTGATAGCGGGAAGAGACCCGGTGGCAACCGATGCCACGGCAACGCGCATAATCACCAAAGACTGGTATCCGGTTCCTGCTAATCCTGCCTTGGGCACACCCTGGTATGTTAATCATATTCGTATGGCTGCCGAGCAGGGGTTAGGGAATTTGGACAGCTCAAAGATATCGATTATAGGAGAACAGCTGGATAACGTAAAAATGAATTGGGAACGTTCCGATGATAATGTTTATCCTGAACTTCCCGGGGAGAAAGATGAAAGCCGGCTTTAAAATCAAAGTATCATTTTTGGCCGTATTTTTTTGCGGGTTATTTATCCCTTTGGGATATCCCGGGCAGGTGTTTTCCGTTAATGCGGTTGATTCCCTGGGGGAATGGCGCAGAGAGGTAGTTACCGGCAGAGAGGCAGTTTCCACAAACAAGGCTTTGGCGAAATCCGAAATTCAGGTATATATCGAAGAACCGGGGAAATATCAGTTGTTTGCCTACATACATCATAATTGGAGAAAAGCTGTTCCTTGCATTTATGCAGAGGTTGCAAATGATGGAGGAGTTTTGTATCAGGGGTATCATAGGATAGAAAACATATGGTATCTTGATAGAGAGAACCCGGGAAGATGGTTTATGGTTTCTTTGACTCAAGGGTCATTCTGGGAATTGCCTAGAGGTAGAGTGACTATCCGCTTTTGGGCTGACGCAAAAGCGGCTGTATGGGATGACAGCTCCGGGCAAATGGAAGGCAGCATCTCCGTCGATAAATTCTTTCTTGTTCCTGTTTGGCCTTCGGGCAAGGATTCAAATTCGGCCTGGCTGGTATACCCGGAAGCCGGAAACGGAAACTGGAGCGTTTCCGATTATCAATCCAAATACGCCACTAATTTGGCAAAAAGTGTTAAACGCGGCCAAACTTTATCCATCCCGGTAAAGGTTCCTTCTCCGGGCAATTATCGGTTATGGGCGGCAGTTTTCTCTCCGGAAGATAACAGGCTGGGAATAACTTTTCGGGATAAATTCCATAAGCGTAAAGCGGGTGTTGGTATTAAGGGTAAAGATACCTGGTCTGAAATTATAACCGGGCCGGTATATTTGAATAAGGGAGAATGCAGGATTGTATTGGAGCATTTGGGGCAGGGAGAGATTTTAGTGGATTACTTAATCCTTTTTTCCGGTTTCGCCGGCCAATAGCTATTAAAAGCCGTGCAACCTAAGGAATCCTGATTTACGCATAATAAAAAAGTTGCATCAGTATAGCTTGCTGAATATAATAATCCCAGGAGAAGAAGATGTATCATGCGGGAATACACATAAAATGAAGAAGCCCTATAAAGAATACAAGGTAGGCGAAGAAGCCGTTGACAGCCTGATAGCCCGGCTTACCAAACTCTGCGCGCCTGCTGAAACCGAACACTTGCTCCATGAAATATTTACTACTATCGTGAAGCTGGGAAGAGAAACGGTTGACAAGGGAGATTTGAAACTTGTAAATAACACGCTGAAAGAATTACGCTATTCTTTCAAGATATTTTCACCTCATAGGAATGTCAAGAAGGTGATAATTTTTGGTTCGGCCAGGTCGCAAAAAGATTCAGCCGAATATGCTATGGCTGAAGAATTCGCCAGGAAATTGACACAGAAAGGTTATATGGTAGTAACAGGGGGCGGCCCCGGAGTTATGGAAGCCGGCAACAAAGGAGCTGCGGCGGGAAAAGATTTCGCGTTGAATATCCGCCTTCCTTTTGAACAAAAACCCAATCCCTATATCGATGAAAAGGAAAAATTAATCAACTTTAAATATTTTTTTACCAGAAAATTGATTTTTGTCAAAGAGACTGACGCAACCGCTCTTTTCCCCGGAGGCTTTGGCACAAATGACGAAGGTTTCGAAATGCTCACTTTGATTCAAACCGGAAAATCCCGCCCCCGGCCGGTAGTTTTACTGGAGCCGGAAGGCTCGGCTTATTGGGCGCAATGGAAGCGTTTTGTGGATATCCAATTAGTCAAAGGCGGATTTATCAACAAAGAAGACTTGAGCCTTTTTCGTATTGTAAAATCAGCTGATGAGGCGATTAAATATATAGAAGATTTTTATCGGGTATACCATTCGATAAGATATGTCTTAGGCTTGACCGTAATAAGGCTTAATAGAGAAATTTCCGATAAGACGCTTAAACATATTAATCGGGAATTTAAAGATATTTTAGCCGGCGGGGAAATCCGGAGATCTTTGCCTACCGATAAAGAAGCCCAGGAAAAAGAGTTCCTGGGCTTGCCCAGATTAGCAATGAACTTTAACTTGCGGGGTTACGGCAGGCTTTGCGAGATGATCCAGATTATTAATAAGGATTAGCGGCTGTGAAAAATAATAAAATTATGGAGATAGAGAATTTTTATAACTTGAGCGCGGAAAAGTCTGCGCAAGCGCTGAATACGAATATGGAATCCGGGCTTACCGTGAATGAATCCAAAAGGCGCTTGGCGGAATACGGGCCAAATCAGCTTTTGGGAAAGAAAGCTGTAAGCCCGTGGAGTATTTTCTTCGGCCAGTTCCGGGATTTCATCATTTGGATTCTGATCGGAGCGGCTTTGGTCTCCGGATTTCTGCAGGAATGGGTTGATGCGCTGGCGATTATTGCGATTGTCATAGTAAACGCGATTTTTGGTTTTATTCAGGAATATCGCGCTGAGAAATCCCTTGCCGCTTTAAAAAAATTATCCAGCCCTTCTTCAAAGGTTATTCGCGGCGGAGCGCGCAGTATTATTCTTTCCTTAGAATTGGTTCGCGGCGACTTGATTGAAGTTGAAGCCGGAGATAGTATTCCTGCCGACAGCCGCCTGGTCTGGGTTTCATCTAATTTTAGCGTTCTGGAGGCCAGCCTTACCGGGGAATCTACTCCGGTGGCTAAAACCATCCACGCCTTAAGCGAAAAGGAGGTGCCTTTAGCTGACCGGGCAAATATGGTTTATATGGGCACTTCCGTTGCTTCCGGCAAGGCCAAGGCATTGGTTGTGGATACCGGCATGCGCACAGAACTGGGGAATATTGCGGGTTTAGTGCAGGATATTGAATCCGAGCCTACTCCTTTACAGAGAAAGCTGGAGCAATTCGGGAAATGGATCGTAGTTTTATGTTTTATTTTAGTAGGGTTTGTTTTTATTCTAGAGTGGTTACGCGGCGGTAAAATCATGGATGTTTTTCTTACCGCGGTTAGCCTTGCCGTAGCCGCAATTCCGGAAGGCCTGCCTGCGGTAGTTACGATTGCTTTGGCCTTGGGTGTGCACCGGATGGTCAAGCGCCACGCGCTTATCCGCAAGCTCCCGTCGGTCGAAACATTAGGGTGCGCCACGGTTATCTGTTCGGATAAAACCGG
>JAQUOO010000004.1 GCA_028717055.1 Candidatus Omnitrophota bacterium
AATCGAACAATTCATCCTGTATCAAATTGCGTAGTTTGTCAGCTTCGGAATCGGAAAGAACAACCTTTTTAGCTAATTCCACATCTTTTTTTACAAAGGCCTCAATTGCATCGCGCACCATATTCTGGGCGATTATGGATAATTTAGGTATATCAATAAGTGGTTTAAGTAAAGGCTTATCCGCCAATTCCAGGACCCGCTGTGAAATATCCACCGCCAAATCCGCAATCCGTTCCAACTCTGCGTTTATTTTCATCCCCGTAGTAACAAACCTTAAATCGCTTGCTACAGGCTGATGCCGGGCAATCAAATCTACACATTCTTCATCAATCTCCAATTCAAGAGCGTCGATTCTTCCATCGCTACCAATAATTTCCTGAGCTTGGGACTTATCGCGGTTTTTTAAAGCTTCGATTGATTTAAATATCGCCTCTTGCGCCAGAATACCCATCCTAAGAATATTTTCGTGCAAACTTCTTAACTCTTCATCAAAATGTCGTTCCATTACCCCCCCCTTTTTTTTATTCTCTGCCGTTACAAACCGCAACGAGAAATTACCCGAATCTTCCCGTAATATAAGCCTCTGTTCTTTTATCCTGCGGTGCGGTAAATATATCCTGAGTTTTGCCAAACTCGATTAATTCTCCCAAAAGAAAAAACCCGGTATAATCAGAAACGCGGGCCGCCTGCTGCATATTATGCGTAACGATTACAATAGTATAATCCTTTTTTAGCTCCAAAATCAATTCTTCGATCTTGGCAGTTGATATAGGATCAAGGCTGGCGCAAGGTTCATCAAAAAGTATAACTTCAGTATCAACCGCCAGGCAACGGGCAATACAAAGCCTTTGCTGCTGGCCTCCGGACAATTTAAGAGCGCTGTCATTAAGCCTGTTTTTAACCTCATCCCAAATCGCCGCTTTCTTTAGCGAAGCTTCTACTCTCTCTTCAATGAAATTGGCGTCTTTTACCCCATTTACTCTCAAGCCGTAACTTATATTATCAAATATACTCTTAGGAAACGGATTTGGCTTTTGAAAAACCATTCCCACGCGTTTCCTGATATCCACGGGATCAATCTGCGAAGAATTTATTTCCAAATCGTCAAGATAAATATTACCGCTAAGTGAGGTATCCGAAACAAGCTCGTTCATCCGGTTAAATAACCTTATAAAAGTGGATTTTCCGCAACCGGAAGGCCCGATTAAGGCAGTAACCTGGTTAGCATGTATTAGAATATCCACGTTTTTTAAGGCTTGGGTTCTTCCGTAAAAGAAATTTACGCCTTCAGTCCTCATTTTAATCTTTTTATCCATGCTGTATCCTTTGTTTTTGGCGTATAATTATCGCGATTCCTGAAATAGATAAAACCAAGAATAGGAGAATAAAGCTGCAACCATAGGCTATCGCCATCTGCCTATCCGGATGCACTCCTTCTGTCATTAACGCATAGATATGATACGGCAAAGCCATAACTTCCGAGAATACGGATTTGGGGTAACCGCGCATATAAAAAGCGGCGGCAGTAAAAAGTATCGGCGCAGTCTCGCCTGCCACTCTGCCTATGCTCAAAATCACTCCGGTTAAGATTCCGGGAAGAGCAGCCGGCAAAACAATCCTCTTAATCGTTTCCCATTTAGTGGCGCCCAGCGATAAAGACGCTTCCCTTATGGATTGCGGAACCGCTAAAAGCGCCTCTTGAGTCGAAGAAATAATCAAAGGCAGCGCCAATATCCCCAGAGTCAGGCTTCCTGAAAGAATGGAAACTCCGAAACCAAAAAACTTCACAAAAACAGCCAAGCCAAAAAGCCCGAAGACTACCGAGGGAACTCCGGCCAAATTATTTATACTGATTCTGATAATATTCACCATAAAACCTTTGGGCGAATATTCACAAAGATATATCGCGCAGGCAACTCCCAGAGGCAATGAAAATAAAATCGCGCCCAAGGTAATATAAAGCGTCCCGACAATTGCCGGAGCCACTCCCCCTTGTGTCATACTACAGCGGGGTATCTGCGTAAGAAATTCCCAGGAAATCACTTTAGCGCCCCTTGCACCGACAAAAAATATTATCAGGCCCAAAAAAAATAGAGTTGCAAACATACACAAGAATAATCCGCCAAATCCCAAATTCTGGATATATTTTCGTTTCATCCGCTTAACCCCAGTTTTATACGGAAACGCCGGCTGACTATTTCCGCAATAATATTGAATATGAATGTAACCAGAAACAATATAAGCGCTATAGCGAATAAAGCGTGATAATGGCTGCTGCCAACCGGCGCTTCTCCCATCTCCGCCGCAATTGCCGCGGTCATCGGGCGCACCGGTTCTAAGAATGTATGCGGAATCACCGCTGCGCCTCCAGCAACCATCAAAACAGTCATTGTCTCGCCTATTGCTCGGCTCATCCCCAGTATTATTGCCGTAGAAATTCCTGAACCGGCAGCCGGAATTACTACCTGTGTCAGAGTCTGCCATCTGTCCGCGCCTAGCGCAAATGAAGCTTCCCGGAAAGATTTAGGCACATAATTTAACGCGTCTTCTGCGATACTGCACACTGTCGGCGTAGCCATAACCCCCAAAACTAAACTGGCATTAAGGGCGGTCAATCCGGTCGGTAGATTAAACACCTTTTGCAGAAAAGGCGTAACAATAACCATCCCAAAGAAACCAAAGACTACCGAGGGGACACTAGCCAACAATTCAACCAAAGGTTTTAATATCGCTCTCTGCTTTGGCCCGGCTAATTCATTTAAATATAAAGCGCTACCGACTCCCAAAGGCACACATACAAGAATCGCTCCGAGCGTTACCCAAGCTGAAGCCAAAATTAACGGAAGTATCCCAAACTCCGGAGGACTATAAGTTGGATACCAAAATCTGCCAAAAATAAACTTCCCGATATTTACCTTTGAGAATATAGGCAGACTTTCTTTAAAGAGGATAAAAACTATTCCGAGCAGAAATAGCAGAGAAGCGAAGGCCAAAACCATAAAAATCAATTTGTATAGTTTTTCTTTCATATTCACCTTATAATAAGAATAAGGAGGCGTGGCAGGCGTCCTAAGAGCCTGCCACGCTGTCAGGATAAATGAGTAAACGCTCTATTTTAACCCGACATATCCCTGCTCATCCACTATCTTTTGTCCTTCTTTACTCATTATGAAATCAATGAAATCTCTGGTTGTTCCGGTTGCTGTCCCATTGGTATACATATATAGCGGCCGGGATACCGGATATTTATCGGTAAGCACGGTCTCCTTCGAAGGAAGAATCCCGTCCACCCGTAAAGCTTTTACTTCCGAATTAAGATAGCCTAAGCCAACATAACCAATTGCTCCCTGCGTATGGACAACCACAGAAGCAACTGCCTGATTGGATGCCTGCATAAGAGCATCCGGCCGGGTTTTTTGGCCTTCAAGCACTAAAACGCCAAATGCTTCAAATGTTCCGCTTGAGCTATCGCGGGAAACTACGACAATCTTTTGATCATTTCCCCCTAAATCCTTCCAGTTAGAGATATTGCCTGTGTATATATCCCTTATCTGCTTCCTGCTTAAAGCGTTCAAAGGATTAGTCGGATTAACGATTACTGCCAATCCATCCATGGCGATAACGTGAGCCTTGGGGTTAACTCCATTAGTAACCGCTTTATCCAGTTCGCTGTCTTTAATCGCACGGGAGGAATCCGCAATATCGCAGTTTTTATCTATTAAAGAGGCAATTCCCACTCCTGAACCGCCGCCGCGGACAACAATTTCCGTATCCGGATTTTGCCGCATAAAAGTTTCCGCAGCTGCCTGAGCAATCGGAAGCACCGTAGTTGAACCCTCGATAATTACCTTTCTTTCATCCACTCCATAAGGGCCTCCGGCATATCCGGTTAAAGCAAACCCAAAAACCAGATTTAAAACCATGAACATCTTTATTGCGTTCTTCATTTTTCCTTTCTCCTTTTTTTACCTTAATAATATGTTACCACTTCAAATTCCAATCGATCTGTATAACCTGTTGCGGAGCGAAATTCCCGTTAGTCTTTGTTAAAGACTCTGCCCAGTAATAATCAACAACCAGACTGCTGTTTTTGTTTAAACCATACTCGAATATACCTTCGGCGCTCTTCATATTGGTCTTTCCATTATAGCGGTCGGAATCCGGAAGAATATCGAGCCAGGCATCCCTTCCCAACTTGGCAAAGAGAACTTTCGCCTGCCATTGACCCCAATCTCCAACTTTTTCCTGGCCAAACTTTAATCCGGCGTCAAAGCCGCTTTTGCCTGTTTGTGGATCAGGATTATAAATAAAATCCCCGAATATTCCGGCATACGGGACATACTTGGAAAGCAGCGGAACTCCGGCAAATGGATCTTTAATCCCGATTTCAACGCTTGGATTGAATGAATTATAATTGTATTGATACTGGCCCCCAACCACGCTGTTGGTCCTATACTCATTGGTAAATGCTCCTTTGCCCTTTAAGTTAGTAAAAAGATAGGTGGCGACCGCAGCTTTAAAGTCTACTTTGTCCTTCCAATTATATTTTACTCCCGGCTGAACGACCCACATTGTCCGTCCTGAACTGCTTGAACTATCCTGAGTCAAAGCGAAGATTTCAGCATTCAAGAATAATCCCAGATACGGATTAAGACGGTAATCTAACTGCATATTTACGCCTTCCGGATTCAAATCCGTATCCCACAGAAGATCATTCGGCTGCCAAATAGGATTCTTGAATTTACCGCCGGTTAAAGTCAACCAAGTAGTAGGTGAATATGAGCCATAAGCGTAATCCAAAATAATGCTTTTAAAAGAAGCGGGACCATTACTGTCGGCGAACGTAGCGTTGGTCGAGCGCGGATTGGATGTCGAACCGGTAGCAAGGCCCACTCCAACCTTCATCTGGTCATTTATCTTTGTATCTACGCCTAAACGCACCCTAATCTGGCCCTTGCTGTCGTCTTTTGTCGCCTTCTGTTTCGTATTGGCATACCTTAAGCGAAAATCACCTTTCATCTTTACTCTTTGCAGCCATTCAGGAAGCAAATCATATTTGGCCTGCGCAATCTCCTTACGAATGTCTTCTTTGGTTTCGGTCTTCACCTGCTGGGCTTCGCCCGCAGTCAAAACCCCCTTATCTACTAACTTCTGCAGGAGTAAATCGATTTCTCCCGCGGAAGAACTGCCTATCAAGCATAAAACCGCAAATCCTGCCGCTGCCAATACCAAAAACTTTTTCATTTGCTTCCTCCTTTTCTACTTCTGGTTAATAATGAATTCCCTATCCTGCATATCCCTTATCTCATTTACGGCATCCAATAGTATCGCGACGCTAAAGGGTTTAGAGAAATAGCAATCCGCGCCCATAATATGCGCGTATAATTTATCCTGCGGACTGGTCTTGGCGCTTACCACTATTACAAACGTCCCCCGCGAGGTATTATTGCTGTTTTTTATCTGACTGCAGATATCAAACCCGTTTAAACCCGGAAGCATAATATCAACTATCGCTATGTTGAAATATGCGCTCCTTAATTCTTTAGCCGCTGCGTAACCGTCAAAAACCTGTTCAACCGAATATCCAGCTTTACGCAAATTGTATGCAATGAGTGAACTGATATCTTTGTCGTCTTCTATTATGATAACCTTAGTGGGATTTTTCATGCGTCAAGCGTATTGCCGGTAGAAATAATCCATTTCGATTATTTCATCGGCAACAGCCTTTTTTATAGAGCGGATTATCTTCAGCCATATCTTACGTATTTTTCTTTTCATGGCTAAAGTATAAAAGGGAGGCGTTAAATATGCTTCAAGGACAAGTAAAATGTAGGTAAAGTTTTTTGAGGATTAAAAGTACTACTTGAGGAGGGTAAAGAAAAATCTTGAACCTGAACCTTCGCTGCTTTCTACTCCGACCATACCGCCGTGTAATTCCACAATATGCTTGACAATAGATAAGCCTAAACCTGTTCCGCCGAGTTCGCGCGAACGCGCTTTATCCACCCGGTAGAACCGTTCAAAAATACGCGGGATATCTTTTTCGGGGATACCGATACCGGAATCTTCCACGATAACTCTGATCTTTCCATCCAGTTCTTCGGAATAAATTTTTATTGCGCCTTTTTCCCGGTTGAATTTCAAGGCATTATCGATAAGATTGGTAAATACCTGCTTTATCCTTTCTTCATCGGCTTTCACCAAAATATCCGGGGCTAATCCGTTTACTATCTCAATTCTCTTCTTTCTTAACTGCGAACCAAAACCCAAGATTACTTCATCGGCTACCCTGGAAAGTTTTACGTCGTTTATTTCAAAGGATATATTCTTAGACTCTAGATAAGATAAAGAAAGTAAATCGTTGACTAAGCTATTCAGGCGTTCGGCGTGATTTCGGATGATTTTCAGGAAATTACGGTTATTTTCCTTATCGTCCAAAGCCCCTTCCAGCAGTGTCTCCACAAAACCCTTTATAGAAGTAAGCGGAGTTTTTAACTCATGCGATACATTGGCCACAAAATCCCTCCGGATAGTTTCCAACCTCCGGATCTCCGTAATATCATGAATTACTACGAGGCAGCCATTTACAGAGTCATTCTCAAATATTGGAACGGCATTGACCTCGAAAATCCTGTGCCCCGGCAACACAAGGGTAACTTCAACAGATAGAGATTTACCTTGGGTTAAAACATTATTTATGATTTCCGAGATTTCGTTATTACGGATTGCTTCCAAGAAAGTCTTGCTTTGCGCCTCCGCATTCAGGATGCCAAATATCTTCTCAATTGCTGGATTAACGGAAACTATGCGGCTTGTTTTATCAACGACAATAATACCTTCGATCATACTATTGAAGATTGCGGATAACTCCTGATTCTGCTGCCTGATTTCTCTAATCTTATCTTCTAAATCCTGAGCCATTTTATTCAAGGTAAAAGAAAGTTCTCCTATCTCATCCTTGGAATGACTTATTATTCTATGCGTGAAATCTCCTTCGGAAAACCTGCGGGAAGCCTGGATTATCCTGTTAATCGGCTTAGTTATCCTCGTTGTAACAATATAACCCAAAACAAAAGCAAATCCTAAAGCAAGAAGCAACCCCAGAAATACTATTTTCCTTATCGTCGAGAGCGTTTTTTGCACATCCCCTAAAGGAAGCGCAAGCCTTAAAACCCCAAGAGGCTGATTATTATCTTTTATCGGCAAAGCAATATAAAGCATATCGATTCCCAGGGTATGGGAAAAACGCGTATCAATACCTATTTTTCCCCCGGATAAAACCGAGCTTATCTCCGGACGACTAGAATGGTTCTCCATTTTAAGTGTGTCTTTCGGAGACCTCTCGGAATCAGCTAAAACTTTACCTTCTTTATCAATTATGGTTATGCGGCTTCTTATTTTAGGGCTTAAAACCTTAACCAGAGCGTCAAGAGAAAAGACATCCCCTCTTTTTAAGCTCTCAACGCTAATCTGGTTCTCGATTAGATAAGCTTCAGAAATAAGCGAGGACTGTATATTACTGAGGGAATTTTCTTCTAAATTTTTATCGAGGAAAAAAGAGGTTAATCCGAAGGAGATTAAGATTACAAACACATATAAAAGAATAAGCTTAAGTTTCATACTCAAACCTATAGCCGTAATTCTTTACGGTTATAATGCGTTTGGCCTCGCTTTTTAGTTTCTTGCGCAAAGTCCTTATATGCACATCAACAGTACGCGTTTGTATCTCAACGGCATGGTCAAAACCCCAGATATTATCCAGAAGATAGTCTCTGGAAAGAACCCTGCCCTTTGCTCCAATTAAAGTCTTCAATAATTCGAATTCCTTCGAGGTAAGCTCAACGGGTTTATCTTTAACGTTAACGCTGATTTTTGAGGAATCAAGGGTTAAATCACCCGCCTTAAATATTTCAGGTAGTTTATCCTTTTCTTTTACCCGGCGCAATACTGCCTTGATTCTGGCAATAAGCTCACGCAGGCTAAAAGGTTTGGTTATATAATCGTCAGCTCCCAATTCCAACCCGACGATTTTATCCGACTCTTGAGCCTTGGCAGTAAGCATAATAACCGGAATATCGGAAGTCTTTCTTTCAAATTTAAGTTTCTTGCAAACCTCCAAGCCGTCCATTCCGGGAAGCATTAAATCCAGAATAACAAGACCGGGCTTTTTCCTGTTCGCAATATCAATAGCATCTTCTCCATCACCAACAGATAAAGTCCCAAAACCTTCTTTTTTGAGGTTATACTCAAGCATCTTTACGATGTCTTTTTCATCCTCAACAATCAAAATGGTCTCTTTCACGCTTTTACCCCTTGTAGTTAGCAGCCTCTAACTGCTTTCATCGATTCTCCGCAACAAGAGATACCACAAGAGCCACAAGTGCAAGGCTTTTCAATAATAACTGCCGCGCCGCAAGTATTACAAACATACTTAGCGCCCTTTTTCATCTTTTTTATTCTCTTCTTGGTCCGATCTGCTTTCTTAACCACCTTAGCCTCCTTTGTTCATCAGCTTACTACCAATTCTCTGCTGCTTTGCCATAAACCGTGAATATTGCAACAACTGGAAGCAAAAATCGTCCCGGACTTTTCGGTCTTAAAAACAATCGTTATCTCGGGACAAGTATAGACAGTGCTCGTATCCGGCCCGTTAATCGATGCTCCGTGCGCAGCGAATTCAGCCCTGCCAATCTGATAGGGATATTTCTCTCCCTGCGGCTGAAAAAAAAGGCTGATCCAACTTATAAAATGTTCGGTTTTATTCGGATGCGGAATTTCCTTGCCCACGCTTACCGTAACCTTAAAGAATACGCCCTTATTCACTTTGTCAGGAGATTCAATTACCGGAACGTGCTTTTCCGCTTTCCAATCAGCGCTTTGCAACAAATCTTTTAGCTCAGCCATATCTCTCTCCTTTTTTATTTAAAATTATTTGAAATCTTCTTATCCAGCGAAAACGACCCTGCGCCTTTGATCATTAAGACTAAAGCTATAGCAATGGCCAATAGGTGATATTCAATACCCTCTCCTTTTTGGGATCCAAACCAATTCATAAAGAATCCGTAACGGCCATGAACCATATATATCGCCACAACCATAACCACCGCAATGCCAAAAGCCGCCACACGGGTAAAAAATCCTACGATTAACGCAATCGCTCCGGCAAATTCAGTGATAATAGCAAGTAAAGCAAAGACAAAAGGTATATGCATTTTATCCGTAAATACTGCTAGAGTGGCACTCAACCCATATCCGCCAAACCAACCTAATACTTTCTGGGCGCCATGAGGAAAAAATACAACCCCCAATATTAATCTAAGTATAAAAATCGAAATATCTTCGTCAGTTTGGAGTATTTTTCTAAACATCCATCCTCCTTTTTGATGTTTATAAATTATTCGCTTTTTTTATTATTATACCGCGGATAAATACAAAATTACATTAATTTTGTTACTTAACACTAAAAATAGTGTTATAATTTATTAATACAACAAAAGGAGACGGGATGAAAAGAATATTTCCCTTTTTTATATTTATTTTTGGTTTGGCCATGGTTGCCTATTGCGAACAAACAAACAGGATTGAATTAAACGATGGCAGCGTAATCGAAGGAAAAATTCTTTCCCTCGATAATGGAATTTATACTTTAAACAGCGTCAGTTTAGGAAAAATCCGGATTGAAGCGGCAAAGATAAAAAGAATCGAAATGAAAGGCGAAATTCCGTTTTCTACAAGCAATCTACCTTCAACAATAGACCCAAATTTAGTAAAATCAAAAGCTGACCAAATCCAACAGCAAATAACTAATGATCCAGAGATCATGCGGATAGTAAATGAACTAAGCAACGACCAGCAATTTCAAGAAGCAGTAAAAGATCCCGAACTGGTAAAAGCAGCTAAAGCCCAAGATATCAAAACACTCATAGCGAATAAAAAGTTCCTAGATTTAATTGAAAATGCCAAAGTTAAAGAAATTAAGAATAAGCTTCAAAACTCAAAATAACAAATTACGCTAACTTCATACCATAGATATAAAGCGGAACGATCTTATGTAACACCGGCCTGAAATATGACCTCTTGCTTGTAAAAAGTAATTTAAAACCCTGTTTGGAAAAAAAGTTCGCCCCTGCCTCAGACATTGTAGCTAGATGCACCCCTAAAACCCCTTCCTGCCTAAGGTAATTCAAATAGTTTTCCATCAACTTCGAGCCGATATCCCGGCCGCGGAAACCGCTGCGTACATTGATATGCAAAACAGCCGGATAGTCTTTCGAGAAATCCGGAGCGATAAACCTGCCCCTTATCGCATCCCATAAACAGCCAAGGATGAAAATTATATTCTTCTTATTCACAAAAACCCCGGTTTTGATTGCCTTACAGAATAAACCGGGAGCGATTTCTTTATTAAATACTTTTTCCAATATGAGCTTATTTTTTGCTCCCACAAGACAACCTACAATCTCCGAATTAATTTCCGCGACAAAGCAAGACTGCGGCTCATAATTCGTAAAATATAGGGTTAACGCGTCGCTTAAGACCTCCTCCCCCTCAAAGAACAATGCGCCGGATTCTCCAAGCAGCGCCGTATCATGAAGAACCTGCCTTACGTTTGGCGTATCTCGGGGCTCAAATTTTCTTATTCTTACCTCAAAGCTTTCCGGCATTCTTCTTTTTCTTTTCTCTTCTCTTTATTATTCCCTTTACCACAAAAAACACAAGGAAATAAACCGCTAAGGCGCAAATGATCCCTAAAATAACGCTGCCTAAAAACAAAGGCTCATAATGATCAATAATGCTCTTAAATGAAATGTTCTTGAGATCCGACCATTGCAACGGGGGAAATCTTCCCTTTAAGATGAACCTTCCGGTTTCATATCCCGCCCAGGTTATAAATGGCACCGTAGGAGGCAAAGAAACGTTCGTTCCCAAAAGTATGGCAAATTTATTGGCAGGACGCACAATGATGGCGGCAAGAACAACCAAAACCGTATGTAAACCATAAAGCGGCAGGACACTGATAAAAGCTCCGATAGCGACGCCCAGGGCAATCCCGTGAGGCGTGCTATTGCCAAGAAGAAGCCTAAAAAAAACTCTCTTGATATTGAATTTCAATTCTTTAGATTACCTTTATTTAGTAAAACGCTTCTTCATTTCTAAGGTATAAGGTATACCCCCCAGACCCCTTATCTTAACCGGAATCCTTAAGTTATCCGCGCTAATCCAGATCTCAAATTTCTCAGGTTTGCTGGTGAAATGATAAGTCTTGAATTTACCTGCAGGTACATTAACATCTTCAATAGAGATTAATTTAACCGTGTATTCGGCGGGCAGAATCACATCAAACGTAGTTCCAATCTTTAATTCCGGGGCGCCACGCAGGGAAAAAGGGACAAGAATAGCGTTTTGTATAGGCTTCTTTCCTTTAACAGTATATTCTTCTGTCTTTTTGCCTCCTTGAAATTTGGTAAGTTTAAAACTATTTTGCCGGATAGAATATTCTTCGGTTATGTTTTCGTCATGAAGCCAAATAGAAATATCACGCCGAACCAGAATAGGCAGATAACTGCCGGCTTCGCTTAAGATTACCTCTTTATCCTTAAATCCGGCTACGTCGGTTTTAAAAATTGTCAGGCGGGCTTCTTGGCCGTTGTATTCTGTCGGCCCAAAATCCTGGTATTCACATGTTCCTATACCTAGGGGCTTAACATCATAAATAATGGTCTCCAAAGGCTCCTGGGCAAAACAAATACCTCTAAAAAAGAACACTCCCAGAAAAACGGTAATTTTAATCACAGTAATTTTTGTTTTCATTGGTTTATTATAGGTTTAATGTTCCAATTTATCAAGATATTCTACTAAAAATACGTTTTTATTGACCTTATCTTTGCGGATTATCCCAAACTCTTCCGGAATCTAAGCGTGCTTATAGATATAATAACTAAACCCATTATTAATAATGGTATAAGCTGAATCCAAATAATATCAATTCCCACTCCTTTTAAAAACAGGCTTCGGACAATAACCATAAAATAACGCAACGGATTAAAAATGGTAAACCACTGGATTACCTGCGGCATATTGGCTATCGGATAGGCAAATCCGGAAAGCAACATTGTCGGCATATAAAAAAGGAATACTGACATCATTGCTTCCTGCTGGGTCGCGGATATCGTGGAGATAAACAAGCCAACCCCCAAAGTAGTAAACAAATAAATACAGGTAGAAAACAGTAATAATAATATGCTCCCCCTTAAAGGTATCTGGAACCAAAGCACTCCCAGGATAGTTATAAGAGTGATTTGAACTAACGCGATTATGGCAAATGGGACCAGCTTGCCGATGATAAGCTCAATAGGCCTGATCGGACTAACAATAAGCTGTTCCATGGTGCCAATCTCCTTTTCTTTAACGATAGCCATAGAAGTCAGCAGAAGCGACATCATAGTCACGATGGTGGCAATAACGCCTGGAAGATAATAATTTCTTGAGATAAGGTTTCCATTAAACCAGGCCCGGTCTCTTAAATCCACATTGGCCGAATTCTTCATCCATCCATTTACTTCTGCCTGCTGTTCCAGCAAATGATACTGATAATCACCTACTATCGTATTAGCATAACCCATAACAATCATAGCAGTGTTGGAATCTGTTCCGTCAAAAGCAAGCTGAATCTGGGCATCTTTTCCGGCATTAATGTCCCTGCCGAATCCGCGATCAATATGGATAACATCAATCACCCTGCCCTTATCCAATACTTCATTCTGCTCTTTTTCGCTAAAAATATAACATTCCGGAATAAAATATTTAGAATACGTAAACCGGCGCAGGAGCTGGCGGCTTTCCGCCGTATTATCCCGGTCGAAAATAGCAGTTGGAACATAATTAATATCCTTGTTGGCGGCATAACCAAACAAGATGATTTGAAAAAGAGGAGAGATAAAAATTACCGTCCTCATTCGGGGATCGCGAAAAATCTGCTTGAATTCTTTAACCAAAATCGCCTTTGCCCGTTCAAACATCCTATGCCACCTTTTTCTTGAATTTCATCACTGCCAGGCCAAACATTAAGAATGCGAATAAAAACAAAAACAGCATTTCATCCCACAGCGTGATAATATTGCCGCCTTTTAAGAAAAGTTCCCTTAATACAACTATATAATAACGCGCAGGTATCAAATAGGTGACCGCCTGAATTGCTTTCGGCATATTAAAAATAGGATAAATAAACCCGGATAAGAGCACCGTTGGCAGCATAGTAGTCAGAGTTGCCATTTGGCTAGCCATTAATTGAGTGCGCGCAACCACGGATATGTATATCCCCTGCGACAAAGCGCCGGTTAGAAAAAGCGCGCTTAAACCGGCTAGCAAAAAATAGTTCCCCCGAAAAGGAACGCCAAATAAAAATTTGGCCATTAATACGCCTACGGTAAGATCAAAGAAACCAATGACAAAATAAGGTATAAACTTGCCTATAATCAGCTCCGGAGCTTTTATCGGGGTAGAAATCAATTGTTCCATCGTGCCTCTTTCCCACTCCCGGGCAACACAAATGGAAGTAAGCAAGCTGGCGATAATCATAATGATCATCGCGATAACCCCGGGAACAATAAACCAAGTGCTGTTCAAGCCCATATTAAACCAAACCCTTGAGCGGGCATCCACTGATTGGGGCCGGTTAACGCCATGAGCGGCAAAAGTATTGGATAAAAGATTAATGTTATAGCTGGATATTACTGAGCGGACATAGCCCATAGCGATTGTAGCGGTATTGGCATCACTTCCGTCAACGATTAATTGAATAGGGGCTATTTTCCCATTTTCCAGAAAGTGGGAAAAATCCTTAGGAATAATCAAAGCCATCATCACATCCCCGGCATCAATCTTATGTTCGATATCCCGGTAATTATCCGTATAACCGGTTATCTTAAAGTATTTAGAATTCTGGAAATTACGCAAGAAATCCCGGGTAAGTTTGCTGGAAGAATCCTGATTCCAAACAACCATCGGCACATGATCAATATCCAAAGAAAGCCCATAGCCAAAAATAAGCAGCAGAAATACCGGAATCGCCAGGGCCAATATCAGGCTGCGCGGATCACGCCGAATCTGGACAAATTCCTTCCAGGCTACAGCGTCAATTCGTTTTAAGCTCTGCTTTATCATAATCCTCTATTGCGTGCACAAACACATCCTCCAATGAAGGAGAAATTGTCCTAACGTTAACTTCTCCTGCCTTCTGCTGCTGAAAGAATTCTTCAATCCGAGGAATCACCTTAGAGCTATCCGCAACCAGAGCGTGGATATTCGCCCCAAAAAGAGCGGCCCCTTTAATGCCTTCGATTTTCGCGATTCTTTCCAGCCAATCCTGAGAGCTGGCTACGGAGATTTCCAGCATTTCATCTTTTATGCCGTTCGTTTTCATCTGTTTAGGGGTACCTTGCGCGATAATCGTACCGTGATAAATTAGAACCATCCGATTGCAATTTTCAGCCTCATCCATATAATGTGTGGTTACAAAGACAGTTACTCCTTGACTAGCCAGCTCTTTAATAGTGCCCCAGAAATTTGCGCGGGTGATCGGATCAACTCCAGAAGTCGGTTCATCTAAAAAGATGATCCTCGGTTTATGAATAAGCGCGCAGCCTAAAGCCAAACGCTGTTTCCATCCCCCGGCCAGGGTAGCGGTTAAATTTGTCTCCATGCCCTCCAAACCGGCAGTATGGATAACTTCTTTGAATCTTTCTTTCTTTTCACGAACGGGAATTTTATAGATGCCGCTATAAAAGTTAATATTTTCTTCTATGGTCAGATCATTATAAAGAGAAAATTTCTGCGACATATAGCCTATATTTTCCTTAATCTTATGCTGCTCCTTGATTATGTCAAAACCTCCTACTTGCCCGCTTCCAGATGTGGGAGGAATAATTCCGCAAAGCATCCTGATAGTAGTGGATTTTCCCGCGCCATTGGGCCCCAGAAATCCGAAAATTTCTCCGGCTTTAACCTCAAAGTTTATACGGTTAACCGCAGTAAATTCCCCAAATTTCTTCTCTAAGTTCTGGACGCTGACGGCTATATTTTCAACAGACATATTTTTTCAATGTCAAATGACAAAATTCCTGTCTGCCGACAGGCAGGCAAAATCCAAAATAAATCTAAAACTCAAACATCAAAACCAATATTTTGTTATTTGTGCTTATTTTGAATTCTGGACTTTGTCATTTGGATTTAACTCATATTCCTTGATTATTTTAATAAATGCCTCTTCAAGTGTTTTGACGCTATGCTCCTTCTTGATTTTATCAGGTGAATCACAACGTAAAAGCTTTCCCTTGTGCAGTAGGCCTACCCTGTGACAACGTTCTGCCTCATCAAGATAACAAGTTGAACAAAATATGGTAACCTTCTCTTTTAACAGGTCGTAAAGGATATTCCAGAAATCCCGGCGGCTAACCGGGTCCACGCCATTAGTCGGCTCATCAAGAAATAGAACTTTAGGCGTATGTATTAACGCGCAAGCCAACCCCAGCTTTTGTTTCATCCCTCCGGAAAGTTTGCCGGCAAAACGTTTTTTAAAAGGCAACAGGCCGGAAAAACCCAGTAACCGATCGATTGCCTCTTGCCGCATGTCTTTGGCCACTCCATATACATCCGCGTAGAAATTAATATTCTCCAAGACGCTTAACTCTTCATAAAGACCAAAACGCTGCGACATATATGCTATATACTCTTTTAAGCTTTCAGATTCATTTTTAGTATGCTTGTTGCAGACCCAAGCCTGACCTTCGGTAGGATCCATAATACCGGTTAAAAGCCTCATCGTAGTGGACTTTCCTGCGCCGTCAGGACCAACTAAACCAAAAATCTCCCCTTCTTCGACCTCAATATTGAGGTTATCCAGAGCCGTCAATGCCCCGAATCTACGGGTGAGATTTTCAGTTTTAATAGTTATCATTTTTGAAAATTAAAGCACCAAAGACAAAGACTAAAATCCAAAGGTCAAAGCCCAAAATCCAAAATAAATCTAAATAACAAATACCCAATGACAAAACACTGGATTTGACATTTGAGTTTGGGATTTATTTTGGATTTTGAATTTTGTCATTTGACATTAAACGTAAGGCTAATTAATCATTATGTACGCATCCGCAGGCATTCCAGGCTTCAAATCAAGGCTGGAATTATCTACCCTGACTTTTATCCTGTAAACATATTTTACCCGCTCTTCAGAAGTTTGGATATATTTAGGAGTAAACTCTGTTTGAGGAGATATAAACGATACCCATCCGTTATATTTTTTGCCTTTATAACTGTCTGTTTGGATATACGCTTTCTGACCGAGTTTTACTTTCCCCAAATCAGTTTCATTGATATAGGCAGTGACCCAGATATTATCCAGATCTACGGCGGTAAAAACCGGCGTTCCCGCCTGGACTACCTCTCCAGCTAAAGCGCTTTTTACTAGGACATAACCATCAAGCGGGCTGGCTAAATCCGTCCACCCTAGTTTTGTATTAGCCAATTCTAAAGACGCCTGTAACTGTTTTATATTTGCCGAATCAGTATCCATTTTGGTCTTTGCGCTGTCCCTGGCTTGAGCAGAAATCGCCCCCGCCTTAAGCAAGTTCTCGGCTCTTATATAATCATCATAATCAAGCTTGTATTGATACTCCGCCAACTTCAGGGCTGCTTCGGCTTCAGCCTGAACCTTGCTTAATTCATCCTTTTTGAGCCGGGCGACG
Organism: Candidatus Omnitrophota bacterium; assembly: GCA_028717055.1. Taxonomy (GTDB): domain Bacteria; phylum Omnitrophota; class Gorgyraeia; order Gygaellales; family Profunditerraquicolaceae; genus UBA6233. The sequence continues at coordinate 16,743 of JAQUOO010000004.1, forward strand.
ATATCGTCTTTCTTGATAACCCCTCCTTCGTCTGTTAAAAGCTCTTCAATTTGCCCTTGGACCCTAAATGATATCCGAACATCATCACCCTCAATATTGCCTGAAACCTTAATAACTTTCTCTTTGTCGTTTCGTTTCTCCCATATGAAAACAGTTGCCGCAGCTGCTGCAATAATCAGTATTAAAGATATAATAATAAATTTCTTCGCTTTTTTCATTTTTCCTCCCCAATAAAACTCCTGCCCATAATCCTATCCAATCTTGATTTCGCCATAATATAATCGTAGGTGCCCTCAGCAAGGTTCTTTTCCACATTGGCTAAAGAGACCTGCGCGTCAAGCACATCCAGATTTATGCCTACCCCGTTGTTATAACGAACGTAAGAAATATTCAAGGCTTCTTTGGCATCCTGAAGGTTATCCTCCTGTGATTGTATAATAGATGCCGCCTGCTCAAGGTCCAAACACGCCTGCCTGATATCAACCGCGACTTGATCCGAATAGTTCTCTTTCCCCAAAACCGCTTGCATATATTTCGCCCGGGCAGCATCAACCTTAGCTTTGGTCGAGAACCCATCGAATAAAGCCAGGCGCACGGCAAAACCTATGTTCCAATTATTATGCCTGTTATTAAACATATTCCCCAAATTATTTGATTGATAATAATATTGTCCATTGGTTTCTACCTGCGGAAGCCAGCCTGCCCGGGCATATTTAATCGCCCACTTGCTTATATCAATACCCAAAGACTTTAAAATCATCTCCGGCTCATTCAAATAAGCCTCTTTTAGAAAATCTTTCTCCCTTATTTCAAATGGATCATAAATCAACCTATCTTTAATAATTACTTCATCACTCACTTTCAATCCCAGCAATTTATTCATTTCCGCCATGATCAATTTTATGGAATTTTGGGCGTTGATTAACTGCGGCAGCAATAAAGACACCTGAACCTTTGACTGTAAAACATCAAATCTCGAAGAAGTTCCCTGTTTAAATTTATGATTTACCTCTTCATAGTGGCTCTGGGCCTGATCAACCAAATCTTCGGCTATACGCTTCGTTTCATACGCAAGCAGGAGCCCGTAATAAAGCCTCTTGGCTTCAAGCTCGACATTAAGTTTTGTTGCACGCAGAGTCTCGTTTTGCTCTTTTAAAGCTAGTTGAGACTGCCTTAAAGCGGCAAGATTGGCTCCACCATTATAAATTGTATCGCTTACGCTTATGCCTATATTATTATTGTTTTTATACCCGGAAAATACGCCGATGTCCTTCTTGCTATTATTGACAACACTGGTTAACACAGCTCCATTGCGAGTATAGCTAGCGTCAAAATCAACATTGGGCAAGAACGCGCTTCTTGCGTTTAAAATATCGGCATTGGCTACATTAAGCCCATACTCTTGTATTTGTATATCCTTATTGTTTTTGTAGGCAATCTGGATCGCTTCCTTCAATGAAAAAAGCGTGAGCACATCCATCTTCTTATCATCGCAAAAGCCGCATTCTCCTTGAAATAAAAACAAACCGCAGCAAATGACAACCGCAGCAATTTTGCTTGCCTTCTGCACTATGCTCTTAAATTCTTTATAAAAAGGATAGGTTTTATTTATACTAAAGAAACGGGCTCCTGCCCGGTAATAGCTTTGCAGGACCCCTTCTTTTTGAAGATTGTAAAGCGTCCTCTGGAAGACTCCGGGTTTAGTTTTTAGCAACCGCCCCAGCTCCTGGATGTAAAATTGCTGGCCAGGATGGGAGTAAAATAGCTTTAAAAGTCTTAAGGTATTCTTCGAAAACTGCTTCATTTCTGACTACCTATATTCATTTTGCATATAATTATATCCAATTGAATATAATTATATGCATTAAGCATATAATTGTCAAGCAATTTTTACAGATTACCTATTTTACTAAGTGTTGAAAACGCTTGAAATTGCTCGTTTTAAAAGTATAATATTCACATTAACCATTCGCAAAGCTTAAGGCTAATTAACATAGACACCGCACACAGTGCGGTGTCAAACAAGCTATAAGCGCCAGTGGCATGGCTTGCTTGAGGAGGAAAAAATGAAAAAAATATTGTTAGGCGGATTTATTTCTCTAGTTCTAATTTTAGGTTTCGGAAAACTCGGTTATGGCGCGGGATTGAATATTGAGGAAGTAGCCGATAATTTCTATAAAGCGACTGACTTGCAGAGAGACCAAATTCTAAAAGATAATTTGGGAAAAGAAATTTCGGCTGACGCGAAAGTGACTAATGCGGGAGAATATGACTTCTTCGATACAAATAGCGACGTTAAAGGCACTTATTATCAAATTACTACCGAGCCCCAGAAAACAAAGAATAATGTAACCTACCAGATAATCTTTCTTTTCAAAGACAAAAACAAAGCAAAAGATATCGATAAGGGCCAAAAGGTGCAAAAGGACGGCCAGATCATAAGAATACTTGACGAAAGGTTGCAAATTTCGGTTTGGATCTTTTGCGGCGAATTAACCGATAAAGATAAGGCCCTTTTCAATCAAGATTAACTCCCCCCCTATTATCTTCGATATTATTAACTTAAATTCTCTATATGTATAATGAATACAACTATATGCAATCTGCATATAGTTTGAAATCTTCTCAGGCAGCCCCAGCAACTTAAACAGTAAATTATACTACTGGCATTAGGATGAGAGATGCTTAAAAACAGGATCAAAATTCTCGGGTTTCAGAAAATAGGAGATAAACCCGGAAAAGCGGTTGATCAATTTATTACGGTGTTTTACGTATAAATACAGCCGGATAAAATTGAAATCTAACCTCTTCTTCGGCTCATAGGTGGTAGGCCCCATTTCATACCGTTTGATTCCATGCTCAATGCACCATTTCATAAGGTCGCGGAACCGCACAAAATACAATGAATAAGTGTGGGCGATTGAATAATCAAACCCGAGATAATAATCAATGAAATAATCCCCCGATACAAGGCAAAAGGCAAAAGCTACCAGCTTCCCCCCGATTCTCCACAGAAAAAATCTTGTCTCATCGGGCATATTCTTGGCAACATTAGTAAAAAAGTCGATCGGAAGCTTCTCAAATCCAACCTCCTGCTTATTATATGTCTGTAAATAAAGTTCGTGTACCTGGCGCAATTCTTCGCCTTCTACCGCATTTTTTACTGTCAGTTCGATTTTAGCCTTAGCGTCTGCTTTTTTAAGGTTTCTTTTCAGGTTTTCTCTCGAACTCGGACTCAACTTTTTTAAATAACCTTCGAAACTCCTAAAATTAACTTCCATATCGCTAGAAGGAAAACTCTCAAGCCTCAGATATCCATTTTCAAGAACCGGACTCAATAAATCATCGTATGAACTGTTAAAATCTTTATACATAATTAAGTCGGCTTTTTGCCCCTTGGCCAACTTTTCCAAGGCATTGCCGATCTCCTTCATCACGATTCCGGTTTTGCCGGCAATGCCTATCCTTCCTTCCCCCATCGGCAAACCGCAAATCAGTGTCTTGGGATTCAAGATACAAGGAATAAGCTTTTCAAGAATCACTAAGATTTTTCTCGGAAACCCCGTAACCGCTATGCTAAGCGGAAAATTGGCAATCAAACAAGAAGTAGCTCCCAGCGGAACATTATCCTCATAAACGAGGATGTAATAAAACTTAAACTTATCAAAGGAAGATTCATCGAGGGCTTTAAAGAAATGGTAATTTTCTAAGGCCTTTGGAAAAACGCTTTTCCAGTCATTTTCCGGAAGCTCTGCTATTCTATTTACGACTTTGACGTTTAATTTCGAAATAACATTCATGGTTAACCGAGCGCGACCAAGATGATCCCAAAAACGACAAACATAATCCCGGACCAACGCCACTTACCGACCTTTTCTTTCAAGAATATAACTGAAGCTAAAGAAATAAGAATATAACGCATACTATCCAAAGAAAAGGCTAAATTCAGGTCTGCCTTGGTCAAAGCTACCAACCAAAAAACCAAAGAAATACCCGTCAGAAAGAACCCCAGCCACACACGCGGAACTTTAAACAGCTCCATTATCAAATGAAACGCTTTTTTTATACTATTCACGTGCCAATCCAACGCGTTAATGGATGATTTAAGAATCAACTGGCTGACAGTATCGCAGATATCAGTAAGAAGAATCAAACCGATAATAAAAAAAATGCGCTCTTTCATACCTTCTCTTCCCTGCGGCTTGTGGACATTGAAACAAATATGACTCCTATAAGAATAAAAATAATCCCCAACCAACGAATATGAGATATTTTTTCATGCAAGAATATACTCGAAACCAGTGGAACTAGGACATAACTGAAGCTTGCTACCGGCACTGCCACGCTCAAATCAATCTTCGAGAGGATAGTCGACCAGATTACAAATATAAAAAAAACGGACAATAAAGCCAGCCATAAGAATGGAGACAAAAAGGCGGACTTTAAAAACACTATCCCCTGCATAAAGGTAACGACTTCTGGGAAATTCTGACAAGCAGCGCTTTTCTTGAAACAAAATTGCGCAAAAGTTTCCAAAATATCGGTAGAAACAAGAAATAACAGTATTTTGAATGTAAGGCGTTTTTTAGCGGTCATTTCTTTGCAGTATATTAAAAAATAGCCTTGACCTGATTTAAGCCAAGGCTATCCTCTTACTATCCCAAATTTATTAATGATTATAATTCAATTAATGCAGAATAACAAGAAAAATTACTCTAGTCGCGATCATTGATTAAAAACAGCCCCGCCTAAAAACAGCGGGGCTGTTCCATTTTTAAAATACCTAAAAACAAATTATCTGTCTTTACATCCTTCTTGAGGTAATGCTCCTCTATCCAAAGACCCCATTCCGCCGCGCATTTCCTGAAGAGCCGGCTTATCTCCTCGAAGCATTTTATCATACATTGGAGGCATCTTTTTCATACCGGCATTAAGCATATAACCCGGACAACCCCTAAAACTACCTCCAAATATAAGCGCCGCCGAAATCCAAAGTAACACCGTTACTACATAACCAAAAATCTTAGTCCACTGAGAATCTACTTTTCTACTAGCCAATAACACAAAAAAACTTAAAGCCAAAATTACTACTGAACAAACGAACGAACCAATAATTCCAGGCATCATTTTGACCTCCTCTGAACCACGTTAGAATTCTTAATCTCCTTCCAATCTGAAAACCACATCTTACGGCAAGAAAATTAAACTTCCGCTTCCTCCTTTCCGTTTTCTGGTTATTTGCTATACAATGCCCTTAGCTGTTCAATAGCCGCATGGCCCGGACAATATTCTCCCTGCGGCCCACATAACCGTTTTCTGCTTAATCAATGTAACCAAGGTTAGCTGCCACAAACAGCTATAACTACAATACAGCTAGGCGAAAAGGCTACGCGGCTGATGGCAAAGTTACTATCGCCCATAACTGCAGACTTTTTCCGGAATGCCTGCCACTCCCCGAATCCATTCCTCCTGCAGGCATACGATCGCCTTCATCCCCTCCATTGCCGGAAGGTATCCCGCCGCCGGAGCCGCCCATTGAACCGGCTATTTCTAAACCCAACCCGATTACCCTGTTCGGCTTAAGCTCTATAGCATGCGGATGTGAAACCGATTTTACAAGCGGAATCTTTAATTCATATACAAAATAGCCGTTTTCACGGCCCACCTTGGCTTCTATCCCTAACTTTTTGGCTTCTTCCAAAGATATCTCCCTCGGCCCATCCTTAAGAAAACCATCTCCAGATTCCATTTTCTTCCTAATCTCTTCTTTGCCGAATTCTTCCAGGGGTGGTTTCAAACGTTTATCCTTGGCTTTAAAATGGTCAGATTCGCCTACAATTTCTAATCTTTCTTGCAAACTCTCGAGAGTCTCAAGACGTTTGTTAAACTCCTTGCTCGTAAACCTTTCTTGATCCCTGTCTATCAGTTCGCTTTTGTCTACTTGATCTTCCCAATCCCGAGTTATATCCCTATCTTTGTCCTGAAGAGACACCCCCGCCCTCTTTAAGCCGACCGGGAAACGGATTCCGAATGTTTTCTCTTTCTTTGCGCCCGGATCAAACCATACAAACAGACCTGATTCCATTATCTGAACTTCTACCTCCCTATTCCTGGAAATCAGGCAAATATACATATAATCAGAATCATTAGCTAAATTTAAAACCGTTCTGGTTTTTTCGTAATAGTAGGTGCTGGAACTTCCCCAATCGGTATATTTACCGTCTATAATGATCTCACGGTCTCTCCAAGAGCTGTATAAATCAAGCTTCCCGCATCCGGAAAACAAAAAACAACCCGAGAAGAAAATTAATAAAAACAATTGTTTGCAGATTAGTTTAATGCTCATCAACCGCTTCATTCGCCTATAATCTTTATCAGGACGCGCTTTTTACGCTTTCCGTCAAATTCTCCATAAAATATGCGCTCCCATGGCCCAAAATCAAGCTTACCCCTGGTAATCGCTACCACAACTTCCCTGCCCATAATGGTTCTTTTTAAATGCGCATCACCGTTATCTTCCCCGCTAAGATTGTGCTGATACCTATCTTTACCATACGGAATGAATTTCTCCAGCCAATTGCTAAAATCACTATGCAATCCCGGTTCATCATCATTGATAAAAACCGAAGCTGTAATATGCATTGCATTAACAAGACAAAAACCTTCTTTAATCCCGCTTTCACTAACCGCCGCTTCGACCTGCCGAGTTATATTTACAAACTCCTGCCTGTTTTTTGTGTTAAACCATAAATACTGCGTATACGATTTCATCTTCAATCTCCCCGAAGACACCTAAAGCATCACAAACAAAATATAAGTAGATTGGCGAAAAAATACAGAACGGCAATAAACAACTCTTTGGGGCTACCCGAATGCGCCAATCTCAACAATCCGGCAGCCATAAGCATTAATGAACCCAATATCGCTACAACTTGATACGCCTGAATCTTCATTTGTCCTCCCTCAGCCTCTGACAGAATCCCCTGCCCTACATCAAACAACCACCTAATCTCAGGAATAATTTTCTGGAAATTTGGCGTAAGCAGAATTATGGTTATCCCTGATTTCCCTGTTTACACTATTGCTAATTATAACATAAAAAAATTAAAGAGAATGCTTATTTTAGCGACTGGACATTACCGACGGGGAGTTTCTTAGCTATAAGATTCACTGTTGCATATAGAATCACCTTAGGAAGGCTCATCCGGTTAAGGCAGACTTTTATTCCCGATTCCTCCGAAGTAATCAGGAACGTCTCTTCCTCATCAATCCATGGCAGGCTTCTAGTGTTGATCCCGAGAAACGAAATCTTTTTGATGAGACTGTGAATTACGGGGACCAGCGCGCTGACCTCGCTTCCCGAAAATATGATATTATCTAGCCCTCCGAGAACAGAAATACCCTCTCCGATGCATTTCAATAATTGCGCCTGATAAATATCAAAAGCCAACCTGACATTGCGGTCTTTGCCGCGGAATTTCACCAAATCTTTCAATTCAAAATCATATCCCGTAAGTCCCAGAAAACCGCTTTCGTTCTTAAGAATATCGTCGATCTTATAAATCGAAAAACCTTGGATATTCATCAAATAAAATACTATCCCCGGGTCAAGGTCTCCACAACTCGTCCTTGACATTACTCCTTCCAAAGGCGTAAAGCCAAGGCTTATCGAAACCGGCCTGCCGTCATTGGCCGAACAAACCGTAGTTTGTTTATCAAAAACCACGGAAATGCATTTTTCCCGGTTAAACATCCCCGAATTAGCCTCGTGGAATATTCCATGAAATCCCCATTTTTTTATTTTGTTGTTCTTTTGAAATTCATAAGGAATAGCGTAATATTTCTCTTCCTCGGGCATTCCCGAAAAAAATGACGTTTCAAAAAAAGCGAACTTCGGAACACCTCTAAACTCCCGGTAGAATATTTTCATTATAGCCAGTATCAGAGGTATGTAAAAAGGAAAAAAAACGGTCAACTTATCAAGTTTAACGAAGAATTCCGGGGTAATTAAAGAGGTTTTTTCAAAAAAGTCTCCTCCGAACAAAATCCTGAATGAAATTGCGTTAATCTTCCCTCCGCCGGTAAAACTTAAGATATCCTTTCCGAGCGTTTTGCTCAACCTGACTTCCTCTAAATCCTTGATGAAAAATACAGGAGGGTCTTCCGCGTTGTTTTCTTTGAAAGCCCAGAATTTAACTTCTTTCAAATTTGTATCAATGACGAGTATCATTTTTTTATCAATTCCTTATAAGTTTCTCTAGCAATCATCAATTCTTCATTCGTTGGAACAACCAAAATCTTCGTTTGCGCTTGCGCAGAAGACAATTCGCATATGCCATTTCGATAAGTTTTATTCTTTTCTCTATCCAAACTAATTCCCAAAAACGCCATATTATCGCAGATACTCTCCCGCAACAAAGGCATCCCCACCCCCAGCGAATCAGTAAATACCAAAATATCCGTTTTTTTCAGGATCAAGGCATAAAAGCCTATGTAAGCTTTTACTCTACGCGCATACATATCAAACGCAATTTTAGCCCTGGGGTCGGCGCCGATATTATCCACTACATCCCTTAGGTCGGATGACGAACTAAAGATACCAAGAATCCCGCTTTTTTTATTAAGAATGTTTTCTGTTTCCACCGGAGAAAATCTTTCTTTGGACATTATGTAAAAAATTATCCCTAAATCCAAATCTCCGCAACGCGTATTCATAACCAACCCTTCTAAGGGCGTAAACCCCATAGAAGTGTTAACCGATTTCCCTCGGTTTATCGCGCAGACGCTGGATCCCCCCGTTCCTAAATGACAGCTGATTACTTTTTGAAACTTAATATTCCGCTTAAGGAACCTACAGGCCTCTTCCGTTACATATTGATGCGATATGCCATGAAAACCTATTTTTTTCAAGCCGTATTTCTTGGATATTTTTACGGGAAGAGCATATGTGGAAAATTCCGGAGGGATACCTCGATGAAACGCAGTATCAAACACGGCAAACTGCTCAACCGTCCTATACTCCTTGTAACAAAATTCAATTAATCCATAAGTTATAGGGTTATGAATTGCCGCTAAACTCAAGGTCTCTTTCAGTTTTTTAAGGACAGGTTTGCTTATTTTTACCGGCTTAGCAAAGAAATTCCCGGGATGAACATAACGATGCGCAAAAATATCGAAAGTTATTTCTTTATTTTCTTGCGCATCGATTTTGATTAAAGCGAGGATTTTTCTTAATGCTACAGAATGATTCCCGAGTTCAGTCTTAACAATTTTCGTCTTGCCTGAAACCGAATGACTGATAAGAGACTCTCCTTGAGTTTTAATGCCCACTCTTTCAGCTTCTCCCTCAACAAGACACTCCTCATCCGGCATCCTGATTATCTTATATTTCAAGGAAGAACTGCCGCAGTTCAGCGTCAGGATATTAGCCTTAACAATCTTAGATTTCATCCGAACTCCAACCGAATGTCGGAACTCCGATATTCCTTTGAATGATCAGCCCTAGACCGTATACCGTTTTTTCCAGTTCATCTAAAGTTAACAACTCTGCTCCTGACCCTGCAGAATCTTCCGAACCGGCGCCAAACCCAAGCGTGGGTATTTCTAACTCGGCACAAGTATATGAACCCTCAGTTATAATCTTTTTCCAATAACCGAAAGAAGACTTAAAACCATTATCAGTTAGGCTCTTAAGCGAATCCAGGGCAAACGGATGGTAGCTCTCCATTATCCACGGCTTAAATTCTTTTTCCGAAACAAGCTCTAATCCAGCGCTGGTTTTTACTTTTTCCTTTGCCAAAGCGGTATTTATAGTTACATCCGGCTCGCCTTTATATACGCTCTTGGCTATAGCCTTTGCTTTATTCAATATGCCGGCAAGGTTTTCTTCCGGTATGAATACCCTATCCACAACTACCCTGAACTCATTGCGTTCATCTTCAGGCTGGTATCCGCTATACCTGACATCTTTTATCCTAAGATTAGAAAACCCGAGGTTGGAATCGCTGGGAAGCTGTTTGGAAAACTTTTCCAATTCGCTTATCAAGGGAAACATCGTTCCCAGAATATTTATACCCCGATTCTCCAGAAAGTTTCGGTTCAAACTCCCCTTAACTATTATTTCATACTCCATTCTTCCTTTATGCCCCAAGCATATATTAAAATCGGTCGGCTCACAAAGAACGACTCCGCGTATTTTCTTAAGCTTTGATTTCAGATAATTCTCAAAAAGGTATCTTATGCCGAAATCGCAACACTCTAGCCGGGGCACACAGCAAACAATCAAATCTCCGGTTAAAGGAAACAAAGCTCTCTTCATCAGGGCAGCCGCATATATACTGGAAACTATTCCGGCTTTAAATTTTATTACCCCGCTTTTAAGCGCTGCTTCTGTTTTCTGGTCTTGAGGCGGTAATATATCTAAATGCGATATGAGAATCAAGGCGTCTTTTTTTTCATATCCATTTATAATTCCTATCAAGTTACCCGCTTTATCGCTAGTTACCCTATCGAAATCCAGATTTTTCATCTCCCCGGAAATCATCCCGAAAAATTCCGGCAGGTTGCTTCTGCCGGGGATACAATCGGCTATCCTATTAGAGAATTTAATCAACGATTCATTCAGCCCCCGCGCCTTAGCTTTAATCAAATCCTTCACCAAACACCTCCAAGTTTTATAGTAGTTAACAGAATTAAATAATACTTAACAAACTGAACAAAAAAATTCTTAGAAAGTAGGCGGAGTAATCACCCAGATGGCTTCCGCCTCTTCATTACCGATATTCCTGAATTCATGCGGAACGTTCGAGTTAAAATAAATACTATCTCCTTTTCTTAAAACATACATTGAATCGTTTAAAGTAATCTCGATTGCCCCCTTAAGCACTAAAACAAATTCTTGCCCGAAATGTTTATAAGAAACACCTCCCGAATTTGCCTTTGCG
>JAQUOO010000005.1 GCA_028717055.1 Candidatus Omnitrophota bacterium
AATGAATAAACAAAGGGAGATAATTTATAGCCAGCGGCGTCAAATACTGGAAGGGTTTTCTTTAAAGGAAAGAATATTGGAGATTACCGCAGGAATCGTAGATAATATCATGAGCGTTAATTTTCCTGAAAGTTCCTCCGTCGAGCCTAACATTGAAGGCATGAATATTGCGGTTATGGCGAAATTCGGCTTAGACCTGGGAGTGGATAAAATCAACAGTTATTCCAATATCAGGGAAGAGTTATTTAAAGAAATAACCGGTATTTATGAAAATAAGGAAAAGATCATCGGCGCTGATTTGATGCGTCATTTGGAGAGGATGGTTTTCCTACAGATTATCGATGCCAAATGGAAGGACCACCTGTATGCTATGGATTCCTTGCGTGAAGGTATAGGGCTGCGCGCTTACGGCCAGCGCGATCCATTGGTGGAATATAAGCGTGAAGCATTCGGGATGTTTTCTCAAATGGTCGCCTCCATCGAGGAAGAATCGATTGAAGCTATTTTCAAGCTAGAAGCGGCCGGGCCTGAAAGATTCAGGGGAGTGTTTAGCTCTGTGCAGCAGGAATTGTCGCATCCGGAAGTTTCCAAAATACAAAGGCCGATGCCCGCCGAGGAAGAGGCCCCCTTTTCTTCTAAAGAGGCTGAGCCGGTAAAGACAGTAAGATTATCCGGCCCTAAAGTCGGGCGGAATGACCCTTGCCCGTGCGGATCGGGCAAAAAATATAAAAAATGCCACGGAAGCTAAACCGGTTTTTTGATATACTCTTTAGCCTTCTTTCTGGAACTCTATTGGCGTTCTCTTTTAATAATCCAAAATTATGGATTTTTTCCTGGTTTGCTTTTATTCCGCTTTTTCTTTCCCTGAACAATAAAACTCTCAAGCAGTCTTTCCTTTTATCTTTATTTACCGGAATAACCTTTTGGGCCGGCTCTATTTTCTGGCTGGTAAATGTTACCTTGATAGGGACGATTCTCTTAAGCTTGTATCTGGCGCTGTATTTTGCCGCATTCGGTTTAATTGTCCGGCCGCATACCAGGCATTCGCAGTTTTACGTTTTTTTATTTGTTCCAGCGTCCTGGGTTCTGCTTGAGTATATCCGCAGCCATTTATTAACCGGTTTTCCCTGGTCTCTTTTGGGTTATTCCCAGTATCTTAACCTGCCGGTAATCCAGATTGCCGATATCACCGGAGTTTGGGGTGTTTCCTTTCTGATCATGTTTACGAATGTGGCTGGCGTTGAAATAATCCACTCGCTAAAGGCGCGGCTAATCAGGCGCTTAAAAGCCGTTATTATTCTGGTAATTCTGGTTTTCTCTTCGGTTTTAGCTTATGGCCATTTTCGTCTCGGAGTATCGGATGGCGTTAAAAAAACCGGACAAATAAGGATCGCGCTTATCCAGGGGAATATCCCGCAGGAATTGAAATGGGAACAAGATTCAAGGGAATTTATAATGGAGAGGTATTTTAATCTTACCTCTCTAGCGTTAAAAGATACTCCGGATTTGATTGTCTGGCCGGAAGCTGCGTTACCGGTTGTCCTGGAGGAGGAGCCAATTTATTACGAAAGGCTGTTGAGCTATTCGAATACAATCAGCAGGCCTCTGCTTTTTGGCGCAGTTACGTATAGGGATAATTTGTATTATAACAGCGCACTGCTTTTATCTAAAGAAGGCAAATTGTCAGATAGGTATGATAAATTACACCTGGTTCCGTTCGGCGAATATATACCTTTAAGAAAAGCGCTTCCATTTTTAGAAACAGTCGCGCCTATCGGAGATATCGCCAGGGGTAAAGAGTATACGATTTTTAAGGTGAGGAATAAATTTGGAGTTTTGGTTTGTTTTGAAGATGTTTTTCCGGAGCTCTCCCGGAGATTCGTAAAAGAGGGGGCGGATTTTCTGGTTAATATAACCAATGACGCTTGGTTCGGCAAAACCACCGAAGCCAGCCAGCATTTGGCAGCCTCCGTATTCAGGGCAATTGAAAACAGGGTTAATTTGGTGCGTTGCGCTAATACCGGTATTTCCGGATTCATTAGTCCTCAAGGAAAAATCTTGTCTTTAGTCAGCGATCCGTCAGGCAATCATATTTTTATACCGGGTTACCTTACCCGGGATATTTACTTATATACTCAGCGGACACTCTACGGATATTCCGGGGATTTCTTAATTATTTTATGCGCGTTGTATATCATTTTTATTTTACTTAGAGACAGAATAAAGCCTGCGCGGGTAAAGCGCAAGAAAGATTAGCCGGATGAAGGCGCCGCTAAAAATAGCTGCCGGAGCATTCTTAATTTCATATATTATGGGCGTAGTTACTTTCTCTCGGGCCGAGGATATCGCCAGGGTTGAGGCGTTCAGGAGGAGGGACCGCGTGCTTATACTTGCGCCGCATCCTGACGATGAAACCATCGGGTGCGCCGGCGTAATCCAGCGAGCCAGGAAAGCAGGAGCCGAGGTGAAAGTAGTTTACCTGACCAACGGCGACAATAACGAATTTTCCTTTATTGTTTATGAAAAGAGGCTTACTTTTAAAAAGGGAGAATTCATCCATATGGGGCAGGTCAGGCGCCAGGAAGCGGTTAACGCCATGAGGCTTCTGGGATTAAGCGAAGACAAGCTTATATTTCTGGGCTATCCTGATTTCGGGACGCTTTCCATATTCAGAAAGTATTGGCAGGCAAAAAAACCCTTTAGGAGCATGCTTACGCGGGTCACGAGTGTTCCTTATAAAAACGATTATTCTTTCGGCGCCCCATATATCGGGGAGAGTATTTTGAACAATTTAGAAAAGATAATCCTCGATTATAAACCGACAAAGATTTTTGTCTCACATCCGGCAGATGTGAATTCGGATCATAAAGCCCTGTATCTGTTTTTGCGGATAGCCCTGCATGGCTTAAGGCATAGAATCCTTAAGCCCGAAGTTTATCCATATTTGATTCATTCCGTTAATTGGCCAAAGCCGAGGCATTATCATCCCGAACTCCCTTTGAATCCGCCGGAAGATTTTAATGGCTCACAAATAGAATGGTCAAAATTGGATTTGACTCCGGATGAGCTGAAATTGAAACACGAGGGCGTTCTTTCTTATAAAAGCCAAACGGAGGTAAGCGCATTTTACCTTTTGTCGTTTGCCCGTAAGAATGAATTATTTGGAGATTATCCTGAAATTAAGCTAAAGAGGCAGGTTTCTCTAAAAGAACGCAACCCGGTTTTTTTTGGTTTTTCAAAGATGTTTACAGGGTTCAGGGAAGAAAGAGGGGCTTTTGACGGAAGCGTCCTGGATAAAAATCATGGAGAAGTCAGCTATGCCGTGGTAGATGATCGTTTGGTCATCCGTGTTGCCAAAGACAGGGAGCTAAACCGCAGGTTCAGCCTAATCATTTATATCTTTGGTTTTAACGACATGAAGTCTTTTGCTTCTATGCCCAAGATATACATTAAAACCCGGCATGAAAGATTTGTAGTCTATGATGGTAAAAAAAGGATTAATCCTAAGAATATCCGTTTGAATATGAGCCCGGAAGATTTAATATTAAGCATACCGTTGGAAGCTCTGGGAAATCCTGATTTTATGCTTACTTCGGTAGCTGCGTATGGCGGAAAGCCATCCTTGAGCGATACGGGATTTAGAAGGATTGTAGTAGAATAAAAATATAATATCAAATGATAAAATCCAAAATTGCCAATTTTCAAATCCCAATGTCGAATAAAATCCCCTGCCTACCGGCAGACAATGGACAAATTCCCAAATTTGGACTTGGGATTTGGGGCTTCATTCGTCATTGGTGCTTGGAAATTGAGGTTTATCAGTCTTTTGAGCTAGAAAGGAGTAGTTTATGCTAGAGCTTAAATTAATCGAAATAAAAAAACCGGAAGATGTTAACCTGATTTTAGGGCAGAGCCATTTTATCAAAACAGTCGAAGATATCCATGAAACCTTGATGAATAATGTCCCGGGCATAAAATTCGGATTGGGCTTTGTCGAATCAAGCGGCGCATGCAAAATAAGAGTAGAAGGAAATGACTTGGAATTAAAAGAGTTTGCCGCTAAAAACTGCCTGGCAATAGGCGCGGGCCATTCCTTCATCATTCTTATGCGAAACGCCTTTCCTATAAATGTCCTGAACGCTGTTAAAAATATCCCGGAGGTATGCAGCATATATTGTGCTACAGCTAATCCTCTGAAGGTCATCGTAGCTCAAACAGAAGACGGTTCGGGGATCTTGGGAGTAATCGACGGCCAAAAACCGAAAGGTATAGAAAACGAGTCAGATATAACCTGGCGTAAAGATTTCTTGCGTAAAATAGGATATAAGTTATAATCTTTCTTGCAATTTTTTGGGTTAAATAATAACCGTTAATCTGGTAAATAACCATGGACTTTAAGAAAATACGTAAAAGTATTATCGGATTTTTGAGCTGGTTTGGTCTGACTACTTGTTCAGCCATAGTTAGCATCATGCCCGCGCGTTTCCTCTATAGTTTCGCTAGCTTTGTCAGTTTTTTGGCCTATAGATTCGCCTCTAAGCAGAAACGGATTGCATTAGAGAGTTTAAATCTTGCCTTTGGCAAGGAAAAAAGCGCTTCCGAGCTCGATAAGATAGTTAAAGACTGTTTTACTTTTATGTCCAAATCGGCCGTAGAATTGATGTTTCTTTTTGACAAGCCGCATATTTTGAAGAAACGCGTAACGCTTGCAGGCAAGGAGAATTTGGATTGCGCATTGGCTAAAGGCTGCGGAGTGGTTTTAGTCAGTGCCCATTTCGGGAATTTTCCGCTTTTGCTCGGGAGGCTTGCGGTTGAAGGTTATTCAGCTGGCGGTATAATGAAACCGATGCATGATAAGCGGGTAGAAGGGATTTTTTTGGAGAAGCGTGAAAAATTCGGGGTCAAAACCATTTATAGTCAACCGCGCGATATTTGCGTAAATAGCACGATTCAGGCATTGCGTAACAATGAATTGATTTTTATTCCAATAGACCAGAATTTCGGGACAGGAGGAGTATTCGTTAATTTCTTTGGAAGAAAAGCAGCTACTGCCGCTGGTCCTGTAGTTTTTGCGCAGCGCACAGGAGCAGCGCTTTTGCCCTGCTTTATAGTCAGGCAGAGCGATGATACGCATAAGATTATCTTTGAGCCGGCAGTAAAACTGGAAGAGGGTAAAGACGCCAAGGATACCATTCTTATCAATATTCAGAAGCTAACTAATGTTATTGAGGCCTATATCCGTAAATACCCCGCGGAGTGGGGTTGGATTCACCGTAGATGGAAAAGCCAGCCTAGTAAAAAGGAGGTCTGAGCATGACAGGACAACTAAGGAACCTTGGCCTAAAAGCAAATCTTGGCATTTTGCTCAAGGTTATTTTGGGGCTATTTTTCCTGATATTGGGAGCAATAGCGATATTAAAATGGTGGGATTCCCTTTTGATGGTAGTCAAAGGATGCGTTGGTTTATTTTTGATTTTGTCAGGCATAATAACTTTGGCAATAGCTAAAGAATAGGAGATAAAATGGATATTACATTAAGAAAGGAAGTAGTTATCAATAAGCAAATTTGCAGGATTTGCATGATTTTTTTGTCAGTTATAGCGATTGGCCTGGGGGCTTTTGTGCGTATACCTTTGCCATTCACCCCGGTTCCAATCACTCTGCAGACTTTTTTCGTTTTGTTGTCCGCCGCGCTTCTTGGCAGAAAATTAAGCATAATCGCGCAAGGAATTTATCTGTTTCTGGGAATATTGGGTTTGCCGGTATTTACCGAAGCAGCTAAAGGTTTGGTTTATCTTTTTTCTCCCACAGCAGGGTATCTTATTGGGTTCATTCTGGCTTCTATTCTTACGACAGTTTTACTGAAGCGGTTGAAACAGGGGTATTTCTCGGCAATGCTGGTTTTTTGCGCCTCTAGCGCAGTCATTTTGTTATCCGGTTCTCTATGGCTTAAAATTAGTCTTGGAATCTCCATAACCCAAGCATTGTTTATGGGATTTATTCCATTTATATTCGGAGATCTTTTGAAGTCGCAAGCCGCCTCTTTTGTTTATCTCAAGCTTAATAAGCGCGTTAAAGAGATTTTATATTAGGTTTAAGCCGTATTCTTGACAAAAACCCCTCTTCGTGATAGAATCCTACCATTCTAAGGAGGTAGTTTCATGAGTTTAAAGATAGCCGGAGTTTTGGTGGTTTTTGCGCTAGCAGGCGCAGGACTAGCCTTAGGCGAGGAGCAGGTGTCTGAAATTCGACCTGTGACTGCGTCAACAGCTATTCAAGATAATAACGATTCAAATACGCAATGGGTTTGGGGCGAAGTAACGAACGTAGATGTCCCGGCCAAAACCCTTACGCTGGAGTATCTTGATTATGAGACTGACCAAGAGAGGGCAGTTATTCTTGCAGTAGATGATTCTACTGTTTATGATAATGTTAAGTCTTTGGAAGAAATCCGGGTGAAGGATAATCTTAGCATTGATTATTTCTCTAAGAATGGCAAGAGTGTAGCTAAGAGCATAAGCTTGGAGAAATCCGAAGGTGTCCCCGTGGAAGACCCTGCTATTCTGCAACCTGAAGCAACCGCTGCTCAGGGCGATGTCGCTAACGCAGGAGATATGCCGGATACTGTTAGCCAATCTACCCCAGCTAATTAATAATACAGTCGTGGATACAGCCTAGGCAGGGATCTTGAACCCTGCCTTTAATATAATGAATCTTAAATATTGTCTGGTTATTGGATGCGCAATCTTGAGCTTAACCTTGGCAGGTTGCGCAGTTTTAAATAAACCTGTCAAGTTTGTCGACGATTTTATAGGCTCAACATTTTTTCCTCCGTATTCCGGGGCTAAGGCAACTGTGGTGGTAGCTGACTTTGAAATCAAAACTGCTAATATCACCGCTGAAATGAATACTGGCCTGCGGGACATGCTGGCGGAGGGATTGCATAAGACCAATCGTTTTCAGGTAATTTGTGCGCCTAAAGATTATAGCGAGAAGAGCGGAAGCCTAATTATTGCCGCTGAGGTGATAGAGTTTGATCCGCTTATATCAGGCGGAAGCGCCGGGGTTGGCGGCGGAGGAAGCTCTGCCAGTGGAACATTGGGAAGCCTGTTAGGCGTAGTTTCAAATAAGGCGACCATAGTTTTGAATATCCGTATTGTTGACGCGGCTTCATCCAAAGTATTGTTCTCAGAACGTATTACGGGCCAGGCCGTTGACACCGGAACTAGGCATGGGGGGCAGCGTCATTATAAAGAAGCCGGTTTAAATGAAGGGTTATCGGCCTACGCCAATACGCCCATGGGGGAAGCGATCAATAAGTGTATCGTGGAAACTATAAATTATATTGTGAGAAAAGTTCCGGAAAACTATTATAAGGGGGATAAAAATGGGAAAACGTAAGCGCAGAGGAAAGCTCAACTGGCGTTCCAAAAAGGCTAATAAGGGCAGAAGGCCGAATTTAGGCTAAGCAAGGTTTTTCTACGCATACTTGCGATCCGCCCAGGTAAGTTCGGTAGTCTAACAGATTTTAGTTATTTTATCTTAGGGTGGATTCCGGTATTCTTCTCCCGAAAGGTATTTTTATGGCGCATTGTTATTATGAATATTGCTGCTTTCACGCTTTTATATGTCTAGGTTTTCCCGCGCGAGCGTCGGCAGAATATCTATTCCCAATTACGGCCAACGCGGCTTCCCGCCATTTGTTCAAAATCATATTTTAAGACCATGAGGGCTATCGCATTGATTTCAGGCGGCTTGGATAGTATTCTGGCAGCCAGAATTATCCAGGAAGAAGGAGTTAAGGTATTGCCTTTGAATTTTAGGATTCCATTTTGCCAGCGTAGTAAGAATGCGAACCAGAATAATGGTATTAGCGCATTGGTGAAAGAAAGCTTGGCCGAGGAGCTGGAAACAATAGATATAAGCGTTGATTTTCTCGATTTGGTTTTGAAACCCAAGCACGGATTTGGTTCGAATATGAATCCTTGCATAGACTGCAAGATTTTTATGTTAAGAAAAGCAAAAGAGTTGATGTCAGGTTTTGATGCGCAATTCATAGTTACCGGAGAAGTTTTGGGCCAGAGGCCTATGTCGCAGCACAGGAAGGCGTTGGATACCATCGAAAAGGAGAGCGGGCTAAGCGGATTGCTGCTTAGGCCTTTATGCGCCGGGCTCCTTTCAGAGACTCTTCCGGAAAGAGAAGGATGGGTTAAGCGCCAGAGATTATTTGGATTCAATGGCAGGGAGAGAAGGCCGCAAATGAACTTGGCGGATAAGTTCAACATAAAGAATTATCCCAATGCTTCAGGAGGTTGTCTTTTAACCGATACTAATTTTTCCAATAGGTTAAAGGATTTGATAATCCACCGGCAGTTAGGCATAGAAAACGTAGAGTTGCTTAAAATAGGCAGGCATTTTAGGTTAACTGAAACTGCAAGATTGGTTGTCGGCCGTAACGAAAAAGAAAATAAAGAATTATCCGCAGCAGCCTTGGAAAACGACTATTTATTCGCGCCGGATGAGTTTACCGCAGGTCCGACTTGTTTGGGCAAAGGAGAATTCTGCGATGACTTAATCCGGTTATCTGCGCAGATAACCGGCGCTTATTGTGATTTAAATAATGCTCCGGGCGTTAAAATATTGTATACTCATAAAAGAGAATCGTATTCTATGGAGATCAAGCCTCTTCCCAGGGAGAAATTAAGCGTTTTAAGGTTATGAAAGAAGCGTTACTTTACGAAAAATTAGATAAGGATGCGGTGCATTGTTATTTATGCAGCCACCATTGTAAAATAGCAGAACATAAATACGGTTTTTGCGGTGTAAGGCAGAATGTAGGCGGAATTTTGTATACTTATGCTTATGGGAACGTAGCCGTCGCCCAGATTGATCCGGTAGAAAAAAAACCTCTATATCATTTCTTGCCCGGCACCAAAACATTTTCAATAGCGACATTAGGATGTAATTTTCGTTGCTCTTTCTGCCAGAATTGGGAAATTTCCCAGCAGCCCGCGAAGTCAGGCACGGATTTAGGAGAAGAGGAGTTTCTTCCGTCAGATATAGCGGAAGAAGCTTTGAGGAATGACTGTAGAAGCATATCCTATACCTATACCGAGCCGACTATCTTTTTTGAATACGCTTATGAAACTGCTCAGGCAGCTGCCCAGCGCGGCCTGCGTAATATCTTTGTCACTAACGGCTATATGACCAGGGATTGCATTGCCATGATCCGGCCGTTTTTGGATGCGGCAAATGTGGATCTTAAATTTTTCAATGATAATTCCTATAGAAAATATTGTGCGGGCAGCCTAAAGCCGGTTATGGATTCGATTCGGTTTATGAAAGAACTGGGGATTTGGGTAGAGGTAACTACTCTGGTTATCCCGGGTGAAAATGATTCCGCGGAAGAGCTATCCGGCATCGCCAGTTTTATTTCCGGAATTGATAAACACATGCCTTGGCATATTTCCCGTTTCCATCCGGATTATAAATTCCGTAAATACGGCTTAACCCCGGAAGAGACTTTAAAAAAAGCTAAATCCATTGGTGAGGCAGCGGGATTGGGCTTTGTTTATATAGGCAATGTCAGCGGTTGGGGGAATGATACCGTTTGCCCCAACTGTAAGAAAATATTGATTAAGCGGGAATATTTTAACATTTTGGAGTATAATATAAAAAACAATAGATGCCTTTATTGCCAGGAAGAAGTGCAGGGGGTGTTTGGGGCGCCTTAAGCCTTAAATAGTAAGAATGAAAATAATAAATCCGGAAAAATGCATTGTTTTCTTTGATTTTGATAACACAATCGCTACCTGCGATGTCTTTGATAGCATGCTCCCTCGTTTTTCCCGGGACGACCTCTGGGTTAAACTGGAGAAAGACTGGCAGCGGGGAAAGATTGGTTCGCACGCCTGCCTTGAGGGTCAGATTAACGGGATAAGTATTACCAAGCAGGCCTTGGATAAGTATTTATCCGGTATAAAGCTCGACCCTTACTTTAAGAAAATAGTAACTTCGCTTTCCGCAAGTAAAGTCAAGGTTATAGTATTAAGCGATAACTTTGATTATATATTAAAGCGCGTATTGGGTTTTCATTCTATCGGTAACCTGAAGGTTTATTCTAATAAGCTTAAGTTCGCCAAAGATAAACTGGTGCCTTGCTTTCCTTTCCGGAGCAAGAAATGCCAGGTTTGCGCCCATTGCAAGACAAAAAATCTCTTGGCAAACGTTTCTCCTGATTCTATAATAATCTATGTAGGAGACGGCCGTTCGGATATTTGCCCATCGCAATACGCGGATCTCGTATTTGCCAAGGACGACTTGCTTAAATACTTTCAGGATAAAAAACTTACCTGTTTTGCCTACGAATCTTTAAAAGACGTCTATAATTATTTTAAAAGGAGTTTTGAATGAGCCAAAAGCTAGCAAATAAAAAATCCAGAGTTAATAATAAGACGCATGACGCCTCCAGCGAACTTTTGGCGTTAGAGTCAAAATACTCTTCTTGGGGAGATACGGTTCATTACGCCGAAAAACTCAATATCTTTGAGTCTGCTGAAGGAAGTTTTCTCTACGATAATAATGGCGTTGAGTTTCTCGACCTGCAGATGTGGTATTCAGCGGTTAACTTTGGCTACAAGAACAAGCGCTTGAATAACGCCCTTAAAAAACAGATTGATACTTTGCCTCAGTTAGCTTGCCAGTATTTGCATAAAGAGAAAATTTTGCTTGCTGCCAAGATTGCCCGCAGGAACGAAATGGCCTTTGAAGAAAAAGGGAGGGTGCATTTTAATGTCGGGGGCTCAAGCGCTTTAGAAGATTCGCTCAAGTTAGTCAGAAATCACTCGGGACGCAGTCTCGTTTTTGCTTTTATGGGTGGATATCATGGGAGAACTTTGGCTGCTTCGGCGATTACCTCGAGTTTTCGTTACCGGGAACATTTCGGGCATTTTGGAGACAGGGCGCATTTTGTGCCTTTTCCTTATTGTTTCAGGTGCCCCTACGATAAAAAGAAAGATTTTTGCGACCTTTATTGTTTAAAACAATTCGAAAGATTATTCGAGACAGAATATTATTCTATAGTTAATAAGAAATCGAATAGATGCGAGTTTAGCGCTTTTTATGTTGAGGCGGTGCAGGGGACAGGCGGTTATATTGTTCCGCCGCAAGACTATTTTTCAAATTTGAAAGAAATACTGGATAAATACGGAATACTTTTTGTCGATGATGAAATACAGATGGGTTTCTTCAGGACCGGGAAGCTCTGGGCGATTGAGCATTTTAACGTAACTCCGGATATAATGGTTTTCGGCAAGGCCTTGACCAACGGCCTTAATCCTATTTCCGGAATTTGGGCAAAAGAAAAGCTTATTTCCCCGGATGTATTCCCTCCGGGTTCGACCCATTCGACATTCTCTTCCAATCCTTTGGGAACTGCGGTAGGCCTGGAGGTGATGAAGTTGATTGAAGATTCCAATTTTGCGGTAGAAGTGCCTAAGAAAGGTCAGTATTTTCTTAGTCGTCTCAAAAAGCTGCAAAAGAAATACCCTCAAATTGGCGATGTCGATGGTTTGGGCCTAGCCTTACGCGTTGAGATATGCGAGAAAGACGGCTATACTCCAAGTAAAGAATTGGCTGATAAAATAGTAGAATTGGGGCTAAACGGGAATCTCTCCGCAGGAGGAAAGAAGCGCGGTTTGATATTGGATATCGGCGGTTATTACAAGAATGTTTTTACCATAGCCCCATCTTTTTATATTACGGAGGAAGAGATTGATTTAGGGGTTGATCTTTTCGAAGAAGCGCTTTCCAAGGCCTTAAAAAAGTCTTAATAATAATTTTCCTCCTTTATGCTTAAGCCAAATATCCGTATACTGGATTTTGACGCTAGCGTAAGAATCCAGTATGACCTTCTAGCTAAATATCCGCATCAGATTATACCTTTGACAGGCCTGGCTCCTTATGCCCGGCTTTGGATGAATGGGAAAACCAGCGAAGCTATCCGCCAGCGTATAGAGAAGACAGAGCAGAATCACGTTACCTTCCTCGGGTCAGGGGATTTTCACCATATTAGTTCACTTTTATTAAATCAATTCACAGAGCCGATTTCACTAATCAATTTTGATTTTCACCCTGATTGGGATATCCTTTCGCCGCGCTGCTCCTGTGGAGCCTGGATAAACCAAGCCTTAAAAAGAAAAAATATCCTTAAGTGTATTCTCTTCGGGGTTTCTTCAGACGATATCTCAAACCCTTGGATCCACAGCGGGAATCTCGGAGCTTTCAAAAACGATAGGCTGGAAATTTATCCTTATACTCATGAATGCTCGACCGTTTTTTTAAGGCACGTCCCCGAGAATAAATCTTTAAGACTGCAAAAAGGTTTCTTGAACACAAGAATTTATTGGGAAGAGCTAAAGAAGAAAAATCTAAGAGATTTCATTTACTCGATTATAAAAAGTTTGCCTGCGAAAAAAGCCTATGTTTCAATAGACAAGGATTGTCTTTGCAGCGAATATGCTCTAACGAATTGGGAAGAAGGGAAACTATCGCTGGATGAGTTGCTTTTGATGCTTAGGCTAATCAGGGATAATTTGGATATAGTCGGTTTGGATATTACCGGAGAATATTCCAATATTTTTGTTTCCGGATGGCTAAAAAATCTAATCTCCCGCGCGGATCACCCCAGGGAAGTTAAAGCGCAAAAATACTCTCAGCCAGAGTTAACCCGTTTAAACGAATCGACTAACCTTAAAATACTGGAAACCTTGTTTCTTTAATTTTGATCCCGCCGGCTATATTTTGCGCACTTTTTCAATCAGACAAGAAATCTCTTTTTTGGAAAGAAAAGTGCTTGTAGTTAAGGTGATGTGCCTTTTGGCGATTGAACGGGCATTAGGGCAGGATTCGTTACCCACAATGTCTTTAAGATAATCGTAATCCGTGATTGCCGATAGGTATATCTGGGATACTCCTAAACCCGAACCAATCAAGGTATTGAATACCCTGCGGCGCCTGTCTTCATCGTCGAAAAGCAAAGTAAGATAAGGGTAATTTGAACGGTTGCCTTGTTGCTCGGTAATCAATTTTATTCCGTGGACATCCTTTAATCCGGCTATATATGCAGATACGACCTGTCTTTGTTTGATAATTTTTTCTTCGAGCCGGGGAAACATCGCATGCCCGATATTTTTTCTTAACCCCGATACTTTATGCACGGGAAAGTTGCAGTCGAAATATTCGATAAAGGCTTTCTCGGTTTTCCCCTGGGCCTGCCAGAATACCTGTGGGAGCCTGAAAACAAACCAGAATAGCTGCGGCCTGTAGAAAGCAAAGTAGCCTAATAATTCCAAGATTTTCAGGGTTTCTGAAAGCGGCTTATTTTTTGCAACGCATTTAATGGCGTTATTGATCGCGTGGGCAAACTCAAGGCCGGTTGTAACTGCCCCTCCTTCATATATGGTAATGCCTTTGCCGCGGCAGAGGCTGTAAAAAGCAAAATCTCCCAGCTTTCCGGTTTTTTCGCCTTGATAAGTTGCGCCTAAGCTTTGCGCGCAGTCTTCAATGATGAATATTTTCTTTCCTTTGGCTATTCTTTCTATAGCCTGGAGATTCACGGGCAGTCCGGCCAGATGCACGGCTAAAATCGCCAGTATATCGGAGCTATCCGCGCAGAGAGTTTCCAGCTGGTTGTTTTGGAAATCGAAATTATCTTTATTAATGTCGCATACCAAAACTTTGAGTCCGGCTCTTTTTATGGCCAGAGGTATAAGAGGGCAGATATAAGATGGAATAAGGATGGTTTTCTTCAAAGAGAGACTTTTCAAGGCTTCCAATATTATATAAAAAGCGGCTGTTCCCGAATAGGTTACAGCCGCGAAAGGGGCGCTAAAATAGTTTATAAAATCTTCTTCCAAAGAGCCATTTTTTCTAAAGATAGTGGAGAGCAAATCTTTAATATGGAGAGGGATGCCGGCTGTAGGTGGTATCTCATGGAATAAGCTCATCTTTACCTTAGTTTTTTATACATTTTATGCTAGAATGTCTTCAAAAGCAAGCGGAGTTATTTAGTTAATCATTGCTATTTTTATAGATTTAGACTATTATAGTTCAACCGGAGATAAGTATAGATGTCCCAAAAAAAGTTTACCTTTAAATTGTTATTCTTTCTAGTCTTTACCGACTTTATGGAGACATTTACGCATCTTTGCTTTAAAAAGAGCGCCCTTATTGAAAATGAGGTTTCTATAACAAAATTCTCCGAGTTTTTTGTTTTCTTGCAGAGTGTTTTTTCTTCCCCATTCCTGTGGCTTGGACTTTTGTCGGTCCTAGGGACATTTATTATCTGGTCTACTTTGCTTTCCAAAGTTGATTTAAGCGTTGCCGTCCCCGTATGCAGTTTTAGTTATATACTCATACCTTTAGCTTCCATCGTCTTCCTGCACGAAAAGGTAAGCCTTTTCAGGTGGTCAGGAGTATTATTCATACTGTTGGGAGTTATTTTTGTTTCTTTAAGCGCTTCAGAGAAAGAGCGGGCCTTAGAATGAAACGGGAGCTTGTTTTTATCCTATCTTTGATAGCTCTTACCAGTGTTTGTGATACTATAAACCAATTATTTCTAAAATCCGCAATCAATTCCTTGGTTTCCCCCAGAGGTAATATTAAAGCGGTATTAAAATTCATTATTCAATTAATTCTTATCCCGCGGGTTTGGATCAGTTTTCTCTTTAGCGTAATTTCCTTGTGCATATGGCTATTTGTTTTGTCACAGGTAGACTTGAGTTTTGCGTTCTCCGCAGACAGCATGCATTACATATTTATTGCCGTTGCCTCGCGTTTCATCCTGAAAGAAAAAGTTTGCTTAAAACGATGGATTGGAATAGTTTTGATCGTGGTAGGCATAATGGTGGTTAGCCTGAGTTAATTCAAAATTACTCGCTGAGTTAAAATTTGTGGTAGATTCCGGTAACCAGGGTGTAAGAGTTGAATCCGTGATTGGGTTCTCTCATTCCGGCATTGGAAAGATGGCGTATGCGGCCTTCCAGAGTAAAGGCGGTTGCAGCGGTAAGAAAATAATGCATACCTAAGGCGCCTTGTTCGGTAAAGTTAAATTGCGTGGATTGCTGGTGTATATGCGCAGTCATGTAATCAAGGCCCAGCCCTAATTTTCCATAAGGCTGGAATTTCCAGGTATCCGGGAAAAACCCCATTTTGAACCAGAAAATCGTCCCGGTTTCCAGGTTATTTTTCGGGCTGGTTATAAAACCCGCGAACGGTTCAATCTGAAATTGAAACAGTTGCCGGAGGCTAAAGCCAAGCTTTTTAGTTAAATTCTTTAAATTAAAATTGAAGGCAACGCTGATAGGGGCCATCATATAGCTGCGTTGACCGCGAACAAGTTCACCGGAAGAAAATCCCGCCAGAACTTCGATACTATCGAGGACCCCGGTTTTCTCTTCTTCGGCAAAAGATGCGCCAGCCAAAAGAAAAAGCAAACCTGATAGTATAAAGAGAGTCAGGATGCGTTTCATAAACAAAATTATATAAGAAGATTGTTGGAATTCAAGGATTTTTTTAGAAATCCTCATTGTTAACGGCTTAAGAAAATTTTTCTTGACAATTGATACAATTATAGTATCATTTAGTTGAAAAGAAAGGAGGGCATATGGATTTGACTGTTAGGTATATGATTCGTCCGGTTGCCCACTGCAAAGAGGGCTGTAGTATTCTGTCCTGGGCACGACTCTAAACTACCCGCTAATCTTCCCCGGTAACTTTAAGGATAATAATGAAATTGATAACCAGAGATACGGATTACGCGTTAAGGGCCCTATGTTTTATATCCCGAAGCAGCGCAGGAAAGTTTTCGGTTACAAAGTTAAGTAAGGAGTTAGGTGTGCCGCGGCCTTTCTTGAGAAAGATTCTTCAAACTTTAAATAAGCAAAAGATACTGGAGTCTACTCGGGGAAAAGCAGGAGGTTTTATTTTGGCCAAGGATCCGAAAAAAATATTCTTAACGGATATAATCGGCATATTCCAAGGCCGTTTAAAACTAAATGAGTGTTTCTTAAACAGGCTGATTTGTCCGGACCAGAGGACTTGCCTTTTGAGAAAAATGCTTGTTAAGATTGAGCGGTATGTGTTAAAAGAACTGGGCTCTATTACTATAGCGTCGCTGTTAAAATAGGCGTTTGCATGATTCGACTGCGGTTTTGCGAAAAGCGGTTGCCATTTTGCCTAATTTGCGGTATCTTAATAGCAAGTTTTATATGGGCCCGACTCCGCCGGATTTTATTTCAAAAAAATGTTCTATCGGATTCTCTTAGTGGAAGTTCGATTTGAAACTAACCGGTAATCCCGATGAGGTTCCAGACAATATTTCGGGTAAGTAAAACAGGAGGTGCAATATGGGTTGTGGATGCGGATGTGGAACCAAGAAGAAAAAAAAGAAGGCCAAGAAGAAATAGTTTTTTAAGTTCAGGCGCTGCCTTTAGAGACAGCGCCTGAACTGTCTAATGAAGGCTTGAAAGGAGTTTAAAATGGATAAATACAGATGCACAGTATGTGGTTATATTTATGATCCGGCTCAAGGGGATTCCAGCGCGAATATCCCGGCAGGGACTTCTTTTGATAAATTGCCCGCAGATTGGATTTGTCCTGAATGCGGGGTAGGCAAGGATATGTTCGAAAAAGTCTAAAAAGAGGCAGGCTATGTTGTCAAAAATAACCTTTAAAGGTAACCCGTTTACTTTGGTAGGCAGGCAAATAAGCATAGGGAATAAGTCTCCTGATTTTAGAGTTGTTTCTCAGGACTTAAAGGAGGTAGGGTTATCTGACTTTAAAGGGAAGCTCAAGCTGATCAGTTCTTTTCCTTCCTTGGATACGCCTGTTTGCGATTTGCAGGTCAAGGAGTTCAATAAAAAGGCTGCTGGCCTTTCAACTGATATAGCTGTAATAGGAATAAGCAAGGATCTGCCGTTTGCCCAGAGCAGGTTTTGTTCTTTAAATGAGATTAAAAATGAAACAGTGCTTTCGGATTATAAATATTCATCATTTGGTTTAAACTACGGTTTACTGGTTAAAGAGTTGAACCTTTTGGCCCGCTCAGTGCTGATCTTGGATAAGAATGACACTTTACGTTATTTCAAAATTGTTCCGGAAATAACCCAAGCCGTTGATTATGCTGCCGCGCTGGAGAATCTCGAATCAATACTTAAAAATCCCTCGGTGGCCATTAACCAGGATCTGCCTGGTCATTGCAAGCCTTGCGCAGGAGTGGTTTCGGCTTTGCCTAAGGATAAGGTTAAAGAATTGCTTACCAGACTCAAAAGCTGGACGTTGGTTGAGGATAAAAAGATAACCAAAGAGTTTAAATTCAGGGATTCTATCGAGGCAAAATATTTCCTGGATATAGTCTCGGTAATTGCCGAAGAACAGGGTCACCATCCCGCACTGACTTTAATGTATGACAAATTAAAGGTTACGCTTACGACGCATGTTGCTTCCGGGCTCACTGATAATGATTTTATCATGGCCGGGATAATCGATTCACTGGGTAGCTAAATGGCGCAAGAATTAACCGCAAGGGTCAAAGAAGTTATCCAAAGGACTTATAACGTTAAAAGTATCCGTCTTGATATTGGCGGTAAGGCGGATTTTAAAGCGGGGCAGTTCCTTGCGGTTACATTGCAGAATAACCCGGAGCTAAAAAAATATCTTTCAATATCCAGCTCTCCGACTGAAGAATGTTATCTGGAATTCACCAAGAAGCTTACTGAAAGTGATTTTTCTCAGGTGCTTAACCAGCTTAAACCCGGAGATACAGTCAATATCCAGTATCCTTTTGGCAAATTTATTTTGGGAGAGCCGGCGGCAGATTTAGCGTTTTTATCCGGAGGCATCGGCATTACGCCGATAAGAAGCATAGCCAAATATGTAGTGGATAAGAATTTGGGAACAGATATGGTTTTGGTCTATGCCAATCGTTCGCTGAAAGATATAGTATTCAAAGATGATTTTGACGCGATGCAGAAAATTTATCCCAAAATAAAAGTCGCGCATGTGCTTTGTGAAGCCAGCCCCGGTTTTAAATGCACCCCCGGATTAATCAACGCGCAGGTGATCAAGAATGAAGTGAGTGATTATTTAAAGAGGAAATTTTATCTTTGCGGCCCGCCGCAAATGGTCGAAGCAATGGAAAAACTATTAGTCCAAGAGTTATCTGTGGGCAAAACAAGTATAGTTACCGAGAATTTTCAAGGGTATTAAGGAGGCGCTATGTCAGTCATAAAGTTATTATCGGATATATATTCTGTTGGGGTGGTGGATTGGAACGTGCGCAACTTTCATGGGCACACCTATACTACAAAACGAGGATCTTCTTATAATGCCTACCTGATAATCGATGAAAAAGTTGCTCTTATTGATACAGTTTACGGCCCTTTTTCCGCTGAACTGATCGAAAATATCCAGCAGGTTGTTCCTCTAAATAAGATAGATTATATTGTCGCTAATCACGTTGAAACAGACCATAGCGGCGCGCTTCCTGAGATTATGAAGCTGGCGAAAGGCGCTAAAATCTTCGGGACCGGGAAATGCAGGGAAGGCTTGCAACGCTATTATTATGGAAATTGGGATTTCCAAGTGGTTAAATCCGGGGATACGTTAAAACTTGGCAAAAGGAGCTTAACATTCTTAGAAGCCCCGATGATCCACTGGCCGGATAGCATGTTTACTTATTGTCCCGAAGAAGCATTGCTTATGCCTAATGACGCTTTTGGCCAGCATTTAGCCTCTAATGAAAGATTCGCCGATGAGGTTGACCAGTGCGTCTTATGGGATGAAGCAGCCAAATACTACGGGAATATACTTTGGCCTCTGGGGCAGGTCATATTAAGAAAAATTGAAGAAGTCAAGAAAAGCAATCTTTCAATAAAGATGATTGCGCCTAGCCACGGGGTAATTTGGCGTCAGAACCCTATGCAGATAGTGGATAAATATGCAAGCTGGGCAAAGAATGAGACCCTGCCGAAAGTGGTGTTGGCTTATGAAACGATGTGGGGCGCAACCGAAAAAATGGCTCGTAAGATAGTCGAGGGTATAGAAAAAGAAGGAATGAGCGTAAAATTGTTCGATATAACCGCTTCCGACCGCACTGAAGTAATAAAAGAAATGCTGGATGCTAAGGGTTTTATATTCGGCTCTTCGACTCACGATAATGGAATGCTTACTACGATAGCCGGATTTCTTGATTTCATAAAAGGACTTAAGCCAAAGAATAGAAGCGCTGCGGTTTTCGGTTCCTATGGTTGGGCAGGAGGCGCGGTCAGGCAAATCGAAGGAATTATCAAAGAAACCGGTTTGGATTTAACACAAGAAGGATTACAGGTTAAATATATGCCCGATAAGAATGATTTGGCGGCTTGCATTGAATTCGGCAGAAGTTTTGCCGCAAAATTAAAATAAGGAGGAGGCGATGGGGCCTATAGAAGCTCTCAGGTTTGCGTTAGAAAAGGAAACTGAAGCCAAGAATATTTACGAAAGATTCATTTTTCAGCATTCCGAAACAAAGGATATCTTTACTTTTCTTATGAATGAAGAAGAAAAACATAAACAGCTTATTGAGAAAAAAATTGTGGAACTCGAAAACTAGATGAATCCGCTTAATGAAGAAGTCATTCGATTTTTCCAAAAGCAGGGCTGTGTTATTCTTTCTAGCATTGATAGCAGGGGTTTTCCGCATAGTGCCTGCAAGGGGATAGTAAGAATTAACCAGAATGGAAGCATCTATCTGTTAGACGCCTATAGAGGCAAGACCCTGCAGAATTTAAAGAGCAATTCTAGCGTTAATGTTACCGCATTTGATGAACATAAATTCATCGGTTACTGTCTTAAGGGAAAGGCCAGGCTCTTATTTAAAAAAGAGCTTAGCGCCGAGATAATTAAGGCTTGGGAAGATAGGATAACCGATAGGCTAACTCAGAGATTGCTGAAGAATATCCGCGGTGAGGCAAAAGGACAACTTCGTCATCCGGAAGTCCTGCTTCCTGACCCGGAGCATATGATTGTTGTCGCAGTAGAAGAAGTGATTGATCTTACGCCGCAACATTTAAAGTAAAGGATTGATATGGGAAATATTTTTGCTGGCAGTGAGGTTGTCGAGCTAGGCATCCAGATTGAAAAGAATGGCCGGGATTTTTATAATACCTTGGCAAAGCAATCAAATAGCTTAAAAATCAAGGGAGTTTTTAAATTCTTAGCGGGAGAAGAAGAAAAGCACATTAAAGTATTCCGGGGCATATTGGATAACACAGGAAAATTTGAGCCTCAAGGTCTGGATGCTGAAGAATATTATGCTTATATGGGCGCTTTAGCCAGTGAACATATATTTACTCAGGAGAATAAGGGCGAAGGTGCTGCCAAGGACGTTAAAACCGATCGAGAAGCAATAGAAAAAGCCATTCGCTTTGAAGAAGATTCCATCGTTTTTTATGCAGGGATAAAAAAAATCGTTGCCGGTTATGACGAGAAAATAATTGAAGCCCTGATTACTCAGGAAGAGGGCCATTTAAAACAGCTTTTGGATATGAAGAAGCTGATTTAGAAAGGATGGCATGGCTAAAAACGTAAAAATCTACAGTACTCCGACCTGCCCGTGGTGTATAAGAACCAAACAATTCTTAAAAGACAATAGCATTGCCTTTGAAGATTATGATGTTGGTTCTGACCAGATAAAAGCCGATGAAATGGTCGCTAAAAGCGGGCAAATGGGCGTACCGGTGCTTGATATTGAAGGCGAGATTATCGTCGGTTTTGATAAAGAGCGGATCAAGGCGGCCTTAGGATTATGAGAATTTACGATCTGATTATTGTCGGAGCAGGTCCGGCAGGGATCACTGCCAGCGTGTATGCCGCGCGCAAAAGAATGGACTTCTTAGTTATTACCGGAGATATCGGCGGCCAGACTGCCTGGAGCGCAGACATCGAAAACTATACCGGTTATCAATTTGTTACTGGGCCGGAATTGGTAGATAAATTTGAGAAACACATGCGCAGCTATGATACTAATGTCAAGGAAGGTGAAGGTGTAACCGGAGTAGAAAAAACCGGAGGATTAATTACGATTAAGACCGATAAAGAAAGAGAATACCAGGCCAAGACTGTAATTATTGCCTCTGGAAAACGTTCCAAGGAATTGGGTATCCCGGGAGAAAAAGAGTATAAAAATAAGGGGATTACTTATTGCGCCACTTGCGATGGGCCGCTTTTTAGCGGAAAGACAGTTGCGATTATCGGCGGAGGGAATTCCGCGCTGGACGCGGCATTGCAGCTTGAAAGGATAGCGAGTAAAACTTACATTATCAATAATACCCCTAGGCTTGGCGGTGATGCAATTATGCTCCAGAAAGTAGAAAAAGCGGTTAATGTCGAGATCCTGAATGATTCAAGTGTCCTAGCCATATCGGGAGATAAATTTGTTAATTCTATTACGATAAAAAGCGGCGAAGAAGAGAAAAGACTTCCAGTTGAAGGAATCTTTGTTGAAATCGGCCTCATACCTAATTCGGATTTTGTTAAAGATGTGGAAAAGAATAACCTTGGTGAAATAAGGATCAATAACCGTAATGAAACTAATGTTCCGGGTATTTTTGCAGCCGGTGATGTAACTGATGTTCCGGAGAAACAAATAGTTATTGCCGCCGGAGAGGGCTCTAAGGCCTGTCTTTCAGCTTTTCGATATTTAGCACAGCATTAAATTAAATAAATGAAAAAAACAAAATTCCATGAATTAAAGGAGATATTCGTTGCTTTGCATGGGCCCAAAGGCTGCGATTGGGATAAGAAACAGACCCATAAGACTTTGATCAAAGATTTGAGAGAAGAGGTAGAGGAATATATCCATGCGGCTAGAAAGAATGACCACGCGAATATGCAAGAAGAACTGGGAGACATACTTTTGCATGTGATGTTTGGAGCTCAGATAGCGGCAAAGAACAAGAAATTCGATATTGAAGACGTCATCGACGGACTGATAAAAAAGATTAAACGCAGGCATCCCCATGTGTTTGGCGATCTGAAGGTGAATTCCACGCGCCAGATCATCGCTAACTGGAACAAGATAAAAAGACTTGAAAAACAGAAGAAAGGTTGACAAATCCAGGATTTTCATGTATACTCTACTAACATAGTAGAGATTATATGGAATATGAATCCCGTTAAAAATAAAACTGACGGGGACTAAAAAAGGATTTCTAACGGGATGAAAATTACCTATAAAGGCGATTACGCCTTGAAAACAATCCTGGATTTAGCCGGGCATTTTGGGAGCGCTCCGGTTGCGATAAATGATTTATCCAAACGTTTGGATATTCCTACCAAGTTCCTTGAGCAAATACTCTTAGATTTAAAGCGGGCAGGATTTGTGGAGAGCAGGCGCGGTAAAATTGGAGGATATTCTCTGGCAAAAGAGCCGGCGAAAATTACGCTGGGAGAAGTAGTCCGTTTTATTGACGGGCCAATTGGGCCGATTGCCTGCGTAGACAAGCAATACTCGGGCTGTCATGATGTAGAGTCTTGTGTTTTCAGGAACATCTGGAGCCAAGTTGGCAATTCCATATCTAAAATCATAGATCAGGTAACCTTTGAAGATCTCTTAAAAAGAACAAATAAAGCCAATAAAACATTTAATTACCAAATCTAGATGAAGATAGCTAAAGATATTACGGAATTAGTCGGAAATACTCCTTTGGTTAAACTTAGCCGTTTAACTAAAGATGCCCTTGCAGCTGTTGCGGTAAAACTGGAATCATTCAACCCCTGTTCTTCGGTGAAGGACCGGATCGGCCTAAATATGATTGAACAGGCGGAGAAACAAGGTAAGATTAAAAAAGGCGCCATTCTTATTGAGCCGACCAGCGGCAATACCGGAATAGCCCTGGCTTTTGTCGCGGCGGTAAAAGGTTATAAATTGATTTTAACTATGCCAGAGACAATGAGCCTTGAGCGCCGCCAGCTTATAAGCGCTTTTGGCGCTGAAATAGTCCTTACTCCGGGCCAGGAGGGGATGTCCGGAGCAGTAAGAAAAGCCGAGGAACTGGCTAAAAGCGATAAACACTGTTTCATCTTGCAACAATTTGAGAATCCGGCTAATCCTGATATACATCGCCGCGCAACTGCGCAGGAGATCTGGCGTGATACGGACGGCAAAGTCGATATTTTGGTTGCCGGAGTAGGCACGGGTGGCACAATTACAGGCATAGCCGAAGCTTTAAAAAAGAAAAAGGCGTCAATCAAAATCATTGCAGTCGAGCCTCAAGATTCTGCGGTTTTATCCGGCGGAAAACCGGGGCCGCATAAGATTCAGGGTATAGGAGCCGGGTTTATCCCCGGAGTCCTGAATTTAAAAGTTATTGATGAAATAATTCAGGTCTCCAATGATGACGCCCAGCAAACCGCAAGAAGGCTGGCCAGGGAAGAAGGGATTTTAGCCGGAATATCCAGCGGCGCAGCTGTTTGGGCGGCTCTAGAGGTTGCTAAAAGAAAAGAGAATAAAAGGAAATTGGTCGTTGTTATTTTGCCAGATACAGGCGAGCGTTATTTGAGCACAGGGTTATTTAGTGTATGAAAGGAGAATAAGATGAGAGATAGAGTTGAAAAGGCGCTAGAAAAAGTTCGTCCGATGCTTCAGGCCGATGGAGGTAATGTGGAATTAGTCGAGGTGACTAATGACGGCGTGGTTAAGTTAAGGCTAAAGGGCAGTTGTGGATGCTGTCCGATGAGCTCAATGACTTTAAAGATGGGTATTGAGCGGATCCTTAAGCAGGAAGTCCCGGAAGTAAAAGAGGTCGTGGCGATATAATTATAATTTTTAGAGGTAACTGATGAAAACAATCAAAGAGATAAACGAAAAAATCAGAAAAGGCGAAGTCGTCGTAGTTACCGCCGAAGAAGTAATTGACTTGGTTGAAAAGAAAGGCGCGAAGAAAGTAGCGCAGGAAGTTGATGTTGTTACAACCGGCACTTTCGGCCCGATGTGTTCAAGCGGAGCCTATTTTAATATCGGGCATTCCAAGCCCCGGATAAAAGTCGGAGGAGGAACCTGCACTTTTAACGATATTCCGGCCTATACCGGGTTTGCGGCAGTGGATGTTTATCTCGGTGCTACCGCTTTGCCCGATGATGATCCGCGCAATAAAGTATATCCGGGCGAATTCAAATATGGAGGAGCCCATGTTATTCAGGAATTAGCGGCTGGTAAAGATGTTCGCCTGGAAGCCTCGGCTTACGGCACGGATTGTTACCCGCGCAAAAAAATCGAGACGCTCATCAACATAAAAGATTTGAATGAAGCTGTTTTATTTAATATGCGCAATGCTTACCAAAACTATAATGTAGCGGTAAATTTATCGGATAAGACTATCTATACCTATATGGGCATGTTAAAACCTAACCTGGGGAATGCCAACTATTGCTCGGCAGGGCAGCTTTCTCCTTTATTGAAGGATCCTGAGTACCGCCAAATAGGCATCGGGACTAAGATCTTCTTGGGCGGTGGAATAGGCTATATTGCCTGGCAGGGAACCCAGCATAACCCGCAGGTAGCGCGTAAGGAAAATGGCATTCCGCAGGCCCCTAGCGGAACCTTGGCGGTTATTGGTGATTTAAAACAAATGAAACCCGAGTGGCTGGTGGGAACCAGTATGCTGGGTTACGGAGTTACGCTGGTCGTGGGTATCGGCGTTCCAATCCCCATCCTTGACGAAGAAACGCTTTTGCGGGCTGCGGCAAAAGATGAGGATATCTATACTCAAATCGTAGATTACAGCCAGAATTATCCGCAATGCGTCGGTTCCTCTCTGGGCGAAGTAAATTACGCGCAGCTTAAAACCGGTAAGATAGTTATCAAAGGCAAAGAGATTGCGACTGGAAATCTCTCTAGTTATTCCAGGGCCCGCGAAATTTCCGAGGAGTTAAAATTGTGGATTAAGAAAGGCGATTTTCTTTTGACTGAACCTGTAGCTAAATTACCGGGAAAGGAATCCGGCTATACCTTTAAAATGCTTAAAGAGCGCCCGATTATTAAGAAAGAGGAGTAATTATGATTTCTAAGCGAATAGTCTTGCATTTTCCCGACCGTTTGGTGGACCAGCCTATAGTCTACAAACTGGTTAAGGAATTTGACTTGCAATTCAACATACTAAAGGCCTTTGTTACTCCGCAGGAAGAAGGTTTAATGGTTCTGGAATTAACCGGCAAGAGGGAGAATTTTGACCAGGGAGTGAAATATCTGCAATCCTGCGGAGTGCGTATACAGTCTTTAAGCCAGGATGTGGTGAGAAATGAAAAAAAATGCACAAACTGCGGCGTATGCGTGCCGATTTGCCCAACCGAAGCTCTAGTGGTCGATCCTCAAACGCGCAAGGTACTTTTTAATAATAAAAAGTGCAT